>CAYOPA010000216.1:0-8816 GCA_964405625.1 uncultured Bryobacterales bacterium | reverse complement strand
ATGCGCGACTCGGCGAAGGCGATGTCCTCCGGCGCCTGCTTGCTGAGGTGATGGCAGACCATCAGCATGTCCAGGTGCTCTTCGAGCGTGTTTACCGTGTACGGCATCGTCGGATTGGTCGACGACGGCAGCACGTTGGGGAAGCTGACGATCTTCATGATGTCCGGGGCGTGCCCGCCGCCGGCGCCTTCGGAGTGGTAGGTGTGGATGGTGCGGCCCTTCAGGGCTGCGATCGTGTTCTCCACGAACCCGGATTCGTTGAGCGTGTCGGTGTGGATGGCCACTTGCACGTCGTGCTTGTCGGCGACGCTAAGGCAATTGTCGATCGCCGACGGCGTCGTGCCCCAGTCCTCATGCAGCTTCAGGCCCAGGGCGCCGGCTCGCAGTTGCTCTTCGAGGGGCTCCGGCCGCGACGAGTTGCCCTTGCCCAAAAAGCCAAAATTTAGCGGCAGGTCCTCGACGCCTTCGAGCATCCGCTGGATGTTCCAGGCGCCAGGGGTGCAGGTTGTCGCCTTCGTGCCCTCGGCCGGTCCCGTGCCGCCGCCGATCATCGTGGTCAGCCCGCTGTAAACGGCTTCCCAGGCCTGCTGCGGCGAAATGAAGTGGATATGGGCGTCGATGCCGCCGGCGGTCAGGATTTTCTTCTCGCCGGCGATGATCTCCGTGCCCGGCCCGATCGCCAGCCCTGGCGTCACGCCGTCCTGGATGTCCGGGTTACCGGCCTTGCCGATGGCGCTGATGCGCCCGTCGCGCACGCCCACGTCGGCTTTGTAGATCCCGGTGTAGTCGACCACGATGGCGTTGGTGATAACCAGATCGGGGGTTCCCTCGGCGCGCGAGCGCTGCGACTGCGCCATGCCGTCGCGGATCGACTTGCCGCCGCCAAACACGGCCTCCTCGCCGGGGATGGCGTAGTCTTTCTCAACCTCCAAAATAAGGTTCGTGTCGCCCAGCCGGAGACGATCGCCCGTGGTGGGTCCGTAGAGGGCCGCGTAGCGCTCGCGGGAGATTTTCATTTAGGGCTTCTCCTGAAGCTGGCCGTTGACCTTGGCGTTCATGCCGAAGACGATGCGGTCGCCGCGCAGAGCGGTGAGCTCGACCTCGCGCGCCTCGCCCGGCTCAAAGCGCAGCGCCGTGCCCGCAGGCGCGTTGAGCCGGAAGCCGTAGGCTTGCTCGCGATCGAATTTCAGGCCGGTATTGACCTCGTAAAAATGCGCGTGGGCGCCCACCTGGATGGGCCGGTCGCCTGCGTTGCGCACTTCGACGCGGCGCTTTTCGGCGTCGGCGTTGATCTCGATCTCGCCGTCTTCGATGAATGTTTCGCCTGGGATCATCGGTGGCTCCTAGCGAATCGGGTCATGGATGGTGACCAGTTTCGTGCCGTCGGGGAAGGTTCCCTCAACCTGAATTTCGGGAATCATCTCAGCGACGCCCTCCATCACGTCTTCGCGGGTGAGGATAGTGGCGCCCCAGGCCATCAGCTCCTGCACGGTCTTGCCGTCGCGAATCCCTTCCAGGACCTCGGCCGTCACCAGCGCGACGGCTTCGGGGTGATTGAGCTTGAGGCCGCGGTCGCGGCGGCGGCGCGCCACCTCGGCGGCGGTGAAGATGAGCAGCTTGTCGATGTCGCGTTCGTTGAGTCGCAAGGGTTGCTTTCCAAGGGGCCGGGAAGAGCGGAGAAACAGGCCGCGCGCGGCGCGTGCCGTCGCTCGCCTGTCGTCACGATAGCAGCCGTTCCACCGCTTGGAGGGCGATTGATCGGTCGCATACAATTTTCTGATCGAAGGGCTGCTAAACTGATCGTCGCAAGGCAATCAACGACGCAATCATGCAGAAGCAGGCCATCATCAAAGGTCCCCCGCCGACGACCGAGGAGGTCGCCGACACCTTGGGCTTAAGTGAGAAAGACGTGCTCCGGACGCGGGAGTGGGTCAGGCAACTGATGGTAAAAAAGGGTTTCAGCCCCACTCCGGCGAAGAAGGTCGGGAAAGGCGCGAAAGCAAGCGGCAAGGTTTCAGGCGCCGCCGATGGCTCGAAGAAAAGATAGACAACCGGCAGTCACGGACCCCGCCGCGGTCTTTCTGAATCTGCCCTACCAGCCCAGCTACGAGCCGCTGTTCGTCGCCTACATCGCCGGCATTACGGCGCTGGGACTGATTCCGCGCACCGCCCTGGAAGTGACCGGCGGTTCGGGCCGCTTGGACCGTATCCGACGCTTGTTGCACCAGTGCCGCTATTCGGTGCACGATCTCTCCTGCGTACAGCTTGATCCGCGCGCGCCCAAGACCCCACGCTTCAATATGCCCTTCGAGCTGGGGCTGGCCTATGCGTTCTCGCAGCAAGCCCCCCAGCAGCACGACTGGTTCGTCTTTGAGGCTAGGCCATACCGCATCCAGAAATCGCTCAGCGACCTCAACGGGACTGATCCCTTTATCCACGGCGGCCGCATCGCGGGCGTGCTGCGCGAGTTGAGCAACTCTTTCATTAACGTGGAGCAGTCGCCGACGTTGAGCGAGACGACAAAGGTTTACCGGGCGCTGCGCCGGGCGCAGCCGCGCGTGCTCGAAGCGTCGGGCTCGACCACGCTGTTTGCGCCGAGAGCGTTCAAGCAGATGGCGCTAATGGCGCGCGAGCTGACGCACTGGATGCGCGAAGAGTGAGCCTGCGCCGTGGCGCAGGCGCCTACGCCTGCCGCCTCGACCCCCAGGTCGAACCCCGCGGCCCGCGCCACGAGCGCCCGGGGCTAGTTCCGGTGACGCCCCGCGCTAGCGAGCGAAATACCCGTCGCGTGAGCGGACCACGGCGCCGGGACGTTTGACCTGAACGTTCACGCTACGCAGCTCGCCGGAAAAATTCTGATCCTTCGGGTAATAAGCCAGGGTGTAGACCGCCCGCAGATCCTCGGCCACCTGCCCGACGAAGTCGCCCTTGGGGTCCGCTACGAACACCTTGCCGCCCGCCGCCTCGGCGATGGCCTCCAGCCGGTTATAGGCGCGGGCTTCGTGGGTGCGCGAGCGCTGCTCCTCGGGAGGGTTGCCCAGAAAAACCGGGTAGATCAAGGTCGAACCGCGCCGCGCGACTTCGACCAGCTTTTCGTGGCCGATCTTCGACGGCAGCCCGGTGGAGGAGAACTGGTTGTCGAGCCCGTCTGTAATCACGATCAGAGCGTTGCGCTCATCGGGCCGGGCGGCGAGCTCATGACCGTAGGCGAGAGCGATGGAGTCGTACACCGGCGAGCCGCCCGACAAAGAGGGGATCTGGTCCACGATCGCCAGCAGACGCTCGCGGTCCGGGATCAGCTCCGACAGAACCAGAAACCAGTTGTTTGCCAGGGCGTAAAGCGCAACCCGGTCCTGCGACCGCGCCACGTCGATGAAATTGCGCACGATCTGCATCATCTCGTTGCGGCTGTGGCGCGTGCTGGCGCTCAGATCCAGCAGGATCGCGAGATTGAACGGCGTGTCCTCGGGCTCAACGACGGCGACTTCCTGGCGCACGGCGTTCTCCACGATCACGAAATCCTCGGGCCCCAGGCCCGTTAGCGGGCGACGATCCGCGTCATAGACCGCCGCTGTCAGGTTGACCATGCGGACTTCGGAGGAAAACATGGCCTCCGACGACGAGTCGGCGTCCTGGATCTCGGGCGTCTCCGCGCCCTCCTGGGGCGGCCGGCCGGTCTCCAGCTTCTGAGTCGGGATCCCGGCCAGAATCCGATCGATCACTTCCTTGGCCTGCCAAGTCATCTTCACCGGAGAGTCCGGCGGGATTTCCATGTCGCGCAAGGTGACGCGCCGGGGCCTGTCGGCGCGGATGCGCACGCGTCCGTAGGTGACATCCTCGGGCTTCCGCTTGTCCTGCATGATCCAGTTCACACCGGGGAGCTCGGAGTCCTTTTCCTTCTGGAACTTCACGCCTTTGGGCAGGTCTAGCTTCTTGGGTTGCTCGGCGGCGAACATCAAGAACCGCGTCGCCTCCCAGGGGGCCTGCAAGTCCAGGTCGCCGCTGACGGTCTGTAGGGTCAAGACCGAGGGAAATCCGTGGAGCGAAATGGTTCCGTCGAAGGTCTTCGCGTTGACCTGAAAGCGCATCGGAACGCGCAGATGAAGGTCGATGCGGGCGCCATCAGCGGACCGGGCGACGATCGAGAGTTGGTCGTCGGAGCGCTGCACCTGGACGTCGTTGTCGCGGATCGGGCGTCCCTCGCCGGCCCGCTCAAGCTCAACCGGCCCACGCGACACGATCTCCACGTGGATATCGCCGCTGTAGTTCTCGATCCGCACTTCCGCCGCGGGGGCGGCGGCCGCGAAGATCAACAGGATGCCGAGCAGGCTTCGCACGCTGCTATTGATGCTAGCAGTCGCCAAACGAGGGGCTCGGCGCGCGCTTAGCAGTCAATCGGAGGATAAGGCGGATGCGCGGATGGCGCCCGCCACGCGGCCTCCGAGGTTTCTGCCGAAGGCTCCTGTCTTGTGGTATCGTCACCGGTCGATGCGTTCTTTCCACCTCGTCCTCGCCGCCGTCCTGCTGGCTGGCGCCGCTCCGGCTCAGCAGCGGCCCAACGTCCTGTTCATCGCGATTGACGATCTGAACGACTGGGTCGGGCCGCTGGGCGGTCACCCGCAGGTCAAGACGCCCCACATGGACCGCTTGGCGCGTCGCGGCACAACATTCCTCAACGCCCACACTCAGTCGCCGCTGTGCAACCCTTCGCGCACGGCGCTGATGACCGGCCTGCGTCCTTCGACCACCGGCGTCTACGGGCTGGCCCCGTGGTTTCGCGACGTGCCGGAGCTGAAGGACATTGAGCCGCTGCCGAAGTATTTTTCCCGCCAAGGCTACAAAACGTACTCCACGGGTAAGCTCTACCACGGCGGCTACGGCCGCAAGGAGGGCGACAACGAATTTGATGTCCTTGGACCGGCGGCGGGCGTCGGCGTCCGGCCCGAGAAGAAGCTGGTCGACACCCCGCAGAACCACCCGCTGATGGACTGGGGCGTGTTCCCGCACGAGGACGAAGACAAGGGCGACTGGCAGGTGGCCTCCTGGGCCGTGGAGCAGCTTGAAAAGGACCTGCCCGAACCGTTCTTCTTCTCCGTGGGCTTCTTTCTGCCGCACGTGCCCTGCTACGCCACGCAGAAATGGTTCGATCTCTACCCCGAAGGCAAGACCGAGCTGCCGCCGATGCGGCCTGACGACCGCGACGACACGCCGCGCTTTTCGTGGTACATGCACTGGAAGCTGCCCGAGCCGCGCCTGAAGTTCCTGCAAGAGAACAACCAGTGGGAGAACCTGGTGCGCTCGTACTTGGCGTCCATCAGCTTTGTGGACAGCCAGGTGGGCCGCGTGCTTGACGCGCTCGAAGCCGGCGGCCATGCCGACAACACGATCATCGTGCTGTGGTCGGACCACGGCTACCATTTGGGCGAAAAGCTCATCAGCGGCAAGAACACGCTGTGGGACCGCTCCGCGCGCGTCCCGCTGATCTTTGCCGGGCCGGGCGTGAATGTCGGCCAGAAGACGACCCAGCCGGCCGAGCTGATTGACATGTACCCGACGCTGGTTGAGCTCGCCGGGCTGCCCGCAAAAGAGGGCCTGGACGGCATCAGCCTCGGTCCCCAATTGCGCAACCCCCGCGCCAAGCGCGACCGTCCGGCGATCACCACCCACAACCACGACAACCACGGCGTGCGCAGCGAAGATTGGCGCTACATCGTCTACGCCGACGGCTCCGAAGAGCTCTACGACATGCGCAAGGACCCCAACGAGTGGACCAACCTGGCCGGCGACTCACGCTACGCCGAGGTGATCCGCGAGCACCGCCGCTGGCTGCCGAAGGTGAACAAGAAGCCCGTGGAAGGGAGCAAGTCGCGCGTGTTGCTCTACGAGAACGGCGTGGCCAACTGGGAAGAGGGAGATATCGACCCAGGCGAGCCCATCCCGGAGATCTAGCCCGAAGTTCTGATCCAAGTGTGAGTGTAACTATCTGTTTTTTCAAGCAATTCGGGGCAAAGGCGGCGTATCGGTTCTGACTACATAGGCGGATCCGCCGCCAGCAACTCGAGAGCTCGTTTCCGCAGCGGCGTCGGCACAGTGAGCTGATCGAACGTGGGCGACCCGCCTTGGTGGGGCTGGATCGTGTTCTTCGTCAGCGTCGCCAAGTGGTTGAGCAAGCCGCGGAAGTGGTGCACTGGGTGACCGTCGGCGCTGCGTTTGGTCGCCGCCTTGCGCTCGGCGCTGGCCGATGGCGTGGCGGGCTGAACCGGCGAGCCACGCCGCTGGGCGGCGTCGGCGGGGTCGTCCTCGGCGAACAACAACGGCGCCAAAGCCTGTCGCATGCGCCACTCGACATAGTAGGCCAGCATACACAGCAGCACGTGGGCGCGCACCCGTCCCTCCAGCCGATGGTAGATCGGACGCACGTGCGGATCGACCGTTTTTAAGCAGCGAAAGGCCCGCTCGACCGCCGCCAAACCCTTGTAGGCGAGGACCGTCGCGGCCGCGTCGAGGACCTCGGCCGAGACCGAGGCGCGCAGCACGTAGAGGCCGTCCAGACGCGCTTCGGCGTCGATCGAATCCTGTTTGCGGCGATACTCGAACGCCGTCTCGTTGATCGTGATCTCGAAGTGTTTGGCGACCTTGAAGCGGTTCAACACCTTGCCCACGCGCACGCCGATGCGGTCTTGGCCGCGTAGCGCGCGTTTGTCGCGCTGGGTCGCCGCCACGATCTTGTCGAGCTCGCGCTCGGTCGCCTGCCACAGGTCCTCGCGCTTGCGCGCCCGCTCGGCTTGGAGCAGCGGATCTCGGCCAGATCCTTGGCGTCGAACAGCGACCGCTGCAGCGGCCCGTCGTCCTGGGCAAGCTGGCGCACCTGCTCCGAGCGCAGCGCGCTGATCCAATCCAGCCCCTCGACCGGACGCAGCTCCTCGTCGATGCGGGCGCTGGTCAGCAGCCCGCGATCGCCGACGAAGACGACGCGCGCGAGCCCGAAACGTTCGCGCACCTTCTGGATCTGATCGGCCAGCGTGCGCGGATCGGCGGTATTGCCCTCGTAGACCTCCACCGCCACCGGACAGCCGGCGGCGTTCGTCAGCAGCCCGTAGACGATCTGCAGCGAGCCCTTCTTGCCGTCGCGCGAGTGGCCGATGCGGGCCAGCGGGCAGCGGCGCCCGGTGAAGTAGCTGGAGCTGACATCGTAGAGCACCAGCGTGCCGTTCGACAGATGCCGCTTGGCGAGGGCCTGCTCGATCTTGGGCTGGCGCTCGACGAGCCAGTCCATGGCCGCGTAGAGATCATCGGCTTCGAGCAGATCGAGCTGTAGCATCTGGCCGAGAGTCGAGGTGGCGGATTCCTGATCGAGCGTGCGGGCGGTGGCGAGCTTCGAGCCGGGGGCGAGGACCCGAGCGGCGATCAGCGCCACACAGCGGTCGCGTTCGAGGCAGGGCCGGGCGGCGAGGATGCGCTCCAGCCCGAGCTTTTTCAGGGTTCCGAGCACGGCGGCGACATGGCCGTGGGGGCGGGAACGGAGGATTTGGAAGGCGGCCTCGGCGGGCAGGAGGGAGAGGTTGCCGAGAGTTTCGTTGCGGACCTTGCCGCCTTCGCGGTAGGAGCGCCGCAGCAGGCGGGACGTGTAGACGCGTCCTTTGTAGTGGCGACGACGTGAACGGCTGATCCACGGCGAGGCATGACTATTTATGGCATATATCCGAACGTATTGTCAACACATTTAGTGACTACAAATGTAAGATTGAAGCACCGCCTTCATCCTCGCATCTTGCTTAAAAACAATGACCTACGAGCAGAATCCCTCGTCAGACAGCCAAGAACTTCGGGCTAGTGAAGGACCGACGCTTCGAGCAACTCGACGGCGGCCGTTCGCTGGTCGAGCGCCGTCACCGTGTATTCGTCCAGGTTCACCCCGATCCCGTTGCCCATCTGGTCGGCTCGGATCTTGGGGTCGATGCCTGCCGCGTGCGCCAAGCTGGCGTGGGTGCGGCGAAGCACTTGGAAATTGACCCAGTCGAGTCCGAGCTCATTGAGTCTTGGACCGATCCAGCGTCGCCAGAGGTTCTCCGGCCGGACCGGGCTGAGGCCCGTCTCGGACGGAAACAGCCAAGCGTCCGGAGCGGCAGGAAGCATGGCCAGCCACGCCTGAATCTCCGAAGCGAGCGTCGCCGGGATCGCCGCCAGACGCGCCGACGCCCTGGACTTTGGCGTGTCGAGCTTGCCCGCATAGACCCGCTGCTCGATCTTCACAGCGCTCGGCTGGACGTGCCTACGCTGCAAACCGAAGATCTCCCCCGGTCGCAAGCCGCCGAAGACGGCGAGCTTCCAGATGAGGCGCTCTCGAAGGTCGAGCTTCGCGAGGCCCTTGAGCACTTCTTCGCGGGTCATTGCGCGACTTGGGTCCTGATGCGCCCGCCGTGCGGTGAAGAGTGACCGGGCGGGGTTGCGGTTGATTAGCCCGTCCTCGATGGCCATCTCAAAGATGGATCGCAAATCGAAGCGGAGATGATCGATGACGCTCGAACCGAGTGACTCGGCCTTGCGGTCGAGCAGTTCCTGGAGAGCGCTTCGATCGAGCTTGTCGATCGACTGATCGCCGATCTCCTTGACGATGTGTCGTCTGATTCGGTCTTCCGTGGTGACGGCGGTCGAGAGTTTCCATCGGCGCCGTTTGAACGGAAGGTAGGTCCCGACGATGAACTCGCCGAGCATTGGCGGATCGCGCCGAGCCAAGCGCTCGGCGGCATCCTCGTTGATTGTCGCCATGAACCGCTCGCGCTCGACCTGAGCTTCCGCCTTGGTCATTCGAGCGG
>CAYOPA010000215.1:0-8849 GCA_964405625.1 uncultured Bryobacterales bacterium | reverse complement strand
GCCCGGACGGGCCCAACAACATCCCCACCACGACGGGAGCCGACACGGCGACCACGCCGGGGCCGACCATTTCCCGCAACGCCGCTGTCGTGGCGATGTCCACGCAGCGGGCCGCATCCGGCTTGGCGTTGGGATCGCCCGCCAGCAAGCCCGGGATCTCACGGAACTGGCGCCGGATCTCTTCAATCATCTTCTCGGCGGCGCGGCCCACCGAGGTCATGGTTTGAGCGGCGATCAGGAACGGCAGAATGCCGCCCAGCAGCAGCCCGAGCACAACTTTGGCGTCCGTCAGGTTCATGATGACCGGGGCGAGCCCCTCAGCCAGCCGTACCTTGTCCACGGCCTGCGTGTAGGCCGAGAACAGCGCCAGCGCCGCCAGAGCGGCCGAGCCGATGGCGAAGCCCTTGCCCATGGCGGCCGTGGTGTTGCCTAGCGAGTCAAGCTCGTCGGTGATGGCGCGGACGTCTTTGCCCAAGCCGGACATTTCGGAAATTCCGCCGGCGTTGTCGGCGATTGGGCCGTAGGCGTCGACGCTCATGGTAATGCCCACCGTGGCCAACATGCCGACCGCGGCGATGCCGATGCCGTAGAGGCCCGCGTAGTGGTTGGAAACCCAGATCGCCAGGCAGATCATCAGCACCGGCGGACCGCAGCTACGGAAGCCGACGGCCAGGCCCTGGATCATGTTCGTCGCGGTGCCCATGCGGGAGGCCTCGGCGATGTCGCGGACCGGCTGCATGGAGGTGTAGTACTCGGTGATATAGCCGATTGCGATGCCTGCCAGCGTCCCCGCGACGACCGCGTAGAAGACCCCCGTGCTAATGCCCAGGCCCGCGACGACCCAATAGGCCAAGCCCAGGAACAGCGCGGCCGCACCCCACGAAGAGTAACGCAGCGCCGCCGCCGGGCCCATGGTCTTGAGCCCCTGAATGGAGAGAATGCCAACCACCGAAGCCAGCAGCCCGACGGACGAGAGCCCCAACGGCAGCCCCATGAGCGCGGTCTTGAGGGCGTCGCCGCTGACCGTGCCGCTGAGCGCTTCCAGGCCCGCCGTCGTCAACGTGGCCGCGATTGCGAGTGTTGCGATCATCGAGCCGACGTAGGATTCAAAGATGTCGGCGCCCATGCCGGCCACGTCGCCGACATTGTCGCCCACGTTATCGGCGATCACACCTGGGTTGCGCGGGTCGTCTTCGGGGATTCCGGCTTCGACTTTGCCGACCAGGTCCGAGCCGACGTCAGCGGCTTTGGTATAAATGCCGCCGCCCACGCGCGCAAACAGCGCGATCGAGCTGGCGCCCATGGCGAAGCCGTTGATGTAGATCGCCTCGTCGGGCGATGAGAACATTCCGGCCAGCAGCCCGACGCCGGCCAGGCCCAACCCGGCGACAGCCAGCCCCATCACCGATCCGCCGCCGAAGGCCACCATGAGGGCCGCTCCGGAGCCTTCCGCGCGGGCCGCCTCACAAGTACGGACGTTGGCCTTGGTGGCCGCCTGCATGCCGATAAAGCCGGCGACGATCGAGCAGACCGCGCCGAAGACAAAGGCGCCGGCGGTCCGGACGTCAAGCTGCCATGCGATCAAAACGGCGACAAGCGCCACGAAGACAGCCAGGATGCTGTACTCGCGCCGCAGAAACGCCATCGCTCCGGTATGAATGTAGCCGGCGATCTCCTGCATCTTGGCGTTTCCAGGCGAACGCCGCCCGATCGCTAAATAGCTGGCGCCGGCCATGGCCAACCCAAGCAACCCGATGTAGGGTGCAAACGCAATAAGATTTCCCATTCCTTCTTACGATCCTTCTCCGGGCTGGACGTGGAGCCCGCATGTCCTGCATAAACAACACGGACCGTTCCTCTTAGAGTGGTCCGCGGGATCACGCCGCGCGCACAGCGGGCAATGATTCGAACAAGCCTATCATGGCGGCGCAATCCACGGCCACCGATATCGATACAATTGTCAAGGCAACGCCACGGGTTGGGGTCGAGATCCTGGCCCGGGTCAGAAGACCGTAAAGCAAAACACATGATCGGATGTCCGCGGCGTCAGACAATGCTCGCCCGCCGGTAGGCCGGACGAGACGCGGATGCGGTAGAGGCCCGGCGTCTCTTTCTCAGGAAACGGTGTGATGGCGTAGGGCCGCGCCATCGGCTTACCCTTCTTGTTGGCCAGCGTGATCTCGCGGCGGCCGTTGGCCTGCTCAAAACCATAGAGCTGCAAGGCGGACGGGTCGATCTGGTCGGCCAGAAAGGCGAATTCCGGCAACGCCAGCGGCGTGCGGGAGCCCGACGTCGCGCCGGCCACGGCGTACTTGGTGAATTTCTTGTCGGAGATGTTCTCCGCCATGCCGGCCTCGGTGGGAACCAGACGTCCGCCAGGGAAAATCAGATACGGCAGGTCGGCTTCAGGCGGCTTAGGCGTCGGCTCCTCCTGGGCGAATGCGCTGACCGTCAGCGCCAACAGCACAATCATAAACCTCATGGTTTCGATTGTACCGGGCCGTCAAGCCGCGCCGACAGCCGCCAGAGCCTTGTCGTCGAACGAAAAATCCGGCTCGGGCCGATCCAACGTCTTGTACTGCTCGAAGGTCCGGCGCAACCCCTCCTCGAAGGCAATCGGCTCAAAACCAAGCTCCGCGCGCGCCCGGTCGATTTTTTGGGTGATCGGGTCCATGTCGTAGTACTGCCCGAAATAGAACGGCGGCGCGAACAGGCCCCCGCCAAGCTCCAGCAGCTTGTCGCGCGGGGCGAAAACCAGCCGCGCTTCCACTCCGGCCACGCGGGCCAACAGCCGAACCAGCTCGGCCTGGGTGACAGGCTCGGCGTGGCCGATGTTGTATGCGCGGCCGACGGCGGCGTCCTTGTCGAGAGACAGCAGGCAGGCCCGCACATAGTCGTCGCGATAAACGAATTGCATCAGCCGCTCGCCGTCGCCGGGAACCAGCACTTGTCGGCCCCGCAACAGCCGATCCCAGAACCACTGCTCGCGCTCAAAAGGGTTTTCCGGGCCGTAGATATAGGGCGGGCGCAGCGTGACCGCCGGGAAGCCGGCGTCTCGATGAAGCGCCAGGAGCATGCGCTCGGTTTGGGCCTTGTTGCGACTGTAGTGGTCGGGGCAGTCGTCGGGCGCGAGCGGGTCGTCTTCATCGTGGTCGAGCCCCTGGAAATACGAGGCGACGCTGGAGGTGAAGATGTAGCGGCGGAGCCGATCGCCGCAAGCGCGGGCGGCGGCCTCGACCTGCTCGGCCGTGGTGCCGCGCTCCCAGTCGTAAACGTTGTCGAAGACGGCCTCGAAGTCGTCCGCTCGCAGAATCGCGGCGATGGCGGCGGTGTCGTTACGGTCGCATTGGACCTGGCGCACCTCGTCGCCGAAGGGCGTCGAGCGGCCGCGATGGAGGACCGTGACCTCGTCGCCGCGTGCGAGCAGCGCCCGCACCAGGCCCCGCCCCAGGAAGAGTGTGCCGCCGATGACCAGAATGTGCATATAGCTTCGATCCAATTGCCCTATTGTGGCGCACGGCTGTGCCATGCAGCCGGGCCTGTGGCCCGGTCGCGAGGCGCAGCCTCGCGTGCACGGCAAAGCCGTGCGCCACAAACCGCGCTCACACCCATTGACCGCTACGGCCCGCGAAACGTCCTCACCGCCAGCCGGCGGCCGTCCGTGGTGATCGTCACCGCGCCATCGCGGTCGGTGCGGTAGACCCTCGCTCCGGAAGCCTTCAATCTTTCCAAGGCCGGCCGATGAGGGTGGCCGAAGGAGTTGTTGTAGCCGGCCGAGAGGACTGCCAGCTCGGGCCGAAAGGCGCTGAGCAAGGCCTCGGTGGAGGAGGTCTGACTGCCGTGGTGGGCCACCTTCAAGATCTCGCCGTCGATTCCGGCCAGTGCTTCGGCCACCGCCTTTTCCGAAAGCTCCTCCAAGTCTCCCGTTAACAGCATCTCGTGCTCCCCATGGCGCAACAGCAGGGTCAGAGAGTTGCCGTTCTTATCGCGCGGGTCGGCAGTAGCGGGGGGCCAGAGGACTTCAATGGCGATCCCGCCGACCTCGCGGCGCTCGCCTCGGCCCAATCGCTCCACTTGCACGCCCAGCTCTTCGGCAAGGGCTACCAGCGGCTCGTATTCGACGTGCCGCACCGCCCCCAGCCACAGCCGGTCCACGTGAAAATTCCGCAGCACCGCCGCCGCGCCGCCGAAGTGGTCCACATCCGGGTGGGTGACGGCCACGAAAGCCAGCCGCCGGATGGAACGGCTGCGCAGGTAGGGCGAGACGACCGCGTCGCCGATGTCAAATGAGGGCGCCTCGCCGCCGTAGCTGGGCAGGCCCCCGGCGTCGATCAACCCGGCGGACCCGTCGGGCAGGCCCAGCAGCAGGGCGTCTCCCTGGCCCACATCGATCGCGGTCAGCTCCAGCGCGCCGGGCTCAAGCCGGGGCTGGAAGGGGTGAACGACGATGATCCCCGTCGCCAGCAGGACGCCCGCCGCGGCCGTCCAGGCGAAGCGTCGTCGCCGTAACGCCCACGCCCAAGCGGCCAAACTCAAGAGTGCGGCCCCGCACAGCCAGCCGGGAGGCGGCGGCGTTTGCCGGTCCAAAGGCAACGACTCCGCTGTCCACGAGGCGACCTGAGTCAGCCCCTCGGCTGCCAGGGCGGCGGCCTCAAACAGCCACGCCGAATCCAAGGCCAACGCGGCCAGCCCGGTCGGGACAATCGCTGTCGTCAAAGGCATGGCGGCCAGATTGGCCACGACGCTGCCGCCTGCAAACTGGTGAAAATGCCAGGCCAGCGGCGGAGCCAGCCCGATCGCCAACACGGCTGAGACGATCAGCAGCGCCGCCGCGGCCAACAGAAATCGCCCTCCTCCCGTCCACAGCGCCGTCGCGGTCCCGCGGCGCAGCGGCGTGAGCTTGACCAACGGCTCCAGCCACAGCCGCATCCGGACGCGGCGCTCGGCGGCCTCCGTGGGCAGATGCAGGTCCAGATCAGTATTCCAGGGGTCGCTTAAGGCCATCCGCCAGGGTTGCGTGGTGCGGTCCAGCAAGGGCGCGGCGATGCCCGCGATCAGGCCGACCGCCAGGAACGAAAGCTGGTACCCGGCGTCGGCCAGGAGCTCAGGCTCCATCAGCAGGAACGCAAGCGCGACCCCGGCGATGACGTTGAGCGGGCGGCGGCCCCGAAACAGGACCAAGCCGGCCGTGTAGAACGCCAGCATCCAGGCGGCGCGGCTGGTGGGGATGGCGCCTTCCAGCAGCATGGCGTAAACCGCCGCCGCCGCCAAGCCCGCCGCCGCCGCCCAAGCTCGCGGGGCGCCCAGCAGCCGCAGTAACCAGAAGGCGCCGCCGGCGAGCAAGCCGACGTGCAAACCCGAGACCACGAGCACGTGGTAGACGCCCGAGCGCTGGAAGCGGGATCTTAGCTCCGGGCTCAGCTCCCGGCGGTCGCCCAGCAGCATCGCCCGCAACGCCGCCGCGCTGTCCGAGCCCGCCCGACCAGTACGCTCGGCCAGCACGGCCGCCCGCCGCTGCAGTCCCTGCCTCATGCGCCAGAGCGGAACCAGCAGCGCCGAGCCGCCGCGTCCGTCGATCCGCCTCCACGGCGAGCCCGCCTTGGCGGAGGCCGCCAGGAAAACGCCCTGCCGCCGCATCCAGGCGACTCGATCGAAGGCCCCGGGGTTGCCCAGGTTGCGAATGCGGCGCGGCAACGCCAGCCACTCCACGCGCTCGCCGTACTCCAGCGACAAGGGCGGGTCCTCGGGCCGCCGGGCGACGGTCGCCTGCACCGGCCCGCAGACTTCTCCAACGCCGAAAACGCTCTCCGTCTCCAGGACCACCTGGTCGGCCCCGCCCAGGTCGCGCGGCGGACGGCGCACCCAGCCCGTCCAGCGCACCGGCAGCTCCCAATCGATGGTGCTGCGCTCCAAAGCCAGATCCACGCGGCACGCGGCCGGCGCCGGGGCGGAATCGCCGAGCCACGCGCCGCTCAGAGTCAGCCCCAGCAGGCAGGCGGCCATGCCGGCCCGCTCGTCCGACGCCCACAAGCCCGCCGTCGCCGCCAACGCGGCCGCCACGCCGGCCAGCAGCGCCTCAGGCGTGGAAAAGTCGGCGAAACGGGCCGCGAAAACGCCCCCAGCGACGGCGGCCAGAGGCGCGAGCAGAGGCTCGCATAAGGTTCGGACGGCCAACATCATCGCACGGCGCCGGGCGGTCGTGGTAGCTTGTGGCGGGCATGTTGTCTCGACGCGAAGCGATCCAACGTTTTTGGGCTTTCGTTTTGGGCTCGCCGCTGCTGTCGGCGCAGTCCGAATACGAGCCGCCGCGCGAGTCGCCGCTGGCAGGGCTCATTAACGCGCCGGAGTTTGAAGAGATCGCCCGAGCGCATCTGGCGCCGGCTCTGTTTGACCACATCGCGGCCGGGGCCGGCGCCGGCCGCACGCTGCGGCGCAACCGCGAATTTTTCGAGCGCATCACCTTCCGCCCGCGCATGTTGGTGGACGTGACCGGGCTGGATCTTTCCACTCCGATCCTCGGCCAATCGCTCTTCGCACCCATACTGGCCGGGCCGTCGGCGTTGCACGAGCGCTTTCACCCGGACGGCGAGGTCGCGACCGCACAGGGCGCCAAGCTGGCGCGCACACTGCCTGTCATCAGCGAGCGGACCTCCAAGCCGTTGCGCGAGATCGCCGCCGCGCTCGACGGCGGTCCGTGGTGGGCGCAGACAAGCCCCGGCGGCGACCTGGCGCGGTTGCGCGAGGCTAAGAGCCTGGGGGCGTCCGCCATAGTCGTAACGCTGGACGGCGGCCCGCCGCGCACGCTCGATGTGGACGTACACCACGGCCGCGCCGGCAAGAGTTGGCCGCCGAAGCCGGAAGAAATTTCCATCTCGCGCCCCGACGGCGCGGCGTCGATCCGTCAACTTCGTGATGAGCTGGGCCTGCCCGTCGTCGCCAAAGGCGTTTTGACGGCCGACGCCGCGCGCGCCGCCGTGGAAGCCGGGGCGGCCGCCGTCTGCGTCTCCAACCACGGCGGGCGGCTGGTCGACGGCTTGCCCGCGACCATCGAGGCGCTGCCGGACGTGGTCGAAGCGGTCGGCGGTAGGGCGGCCGTGCTGGTGGACGGCGGTTTTCGGCGCGGGTCGGACATCTTAAAGGCGCTGGCCTTCGGCGCGGACGCCGTGCTGCTGGGCCGGCCCGTGATTTGGGCCCTGGCGGCCTACGGCCCCGAGGGCGTCCAGAAGCTGTTGACGCTGCTGCAAAGCGAGCTGGCGCTGGCGATGGGATTGTCGGGGACGCCGAACTTGGCCGCGGTCAACCGGAAGCTCGTTCGGGTCCACCGATGGTAGGATGGGCTCTTTGATGCTGAAGATTAAACGCGCCCTGTTGAGCGTCACCGACAAGTCCGGCCTGGTGGAGCTGGGTCAATCCCTCGCGGCCCACGGCGTGGAGCTGATTTCCACCGGAGGCACCGCCCGTCTGCTGCGCGACGCCGGGTTGACGGTTCGCGACGTCGCCGAAGTTACCGGCTTTCCCGAGATGCTCGACGGCCGCGTGAAGACGCTGCACCCGCGCATTTTCGGCGGCGTGCTGGCGAAGCGTTCGAATTCGGCCCACATGGCGGCGATCGCCGAGCACTCGATCGAGCCGATCGACATGGTGGTGGTCAACCTCTACGCCTTCGAAAAGACGGCTGCTTCGGCTGACGCCTCGTTTGACGACAAGATTGAGAACATCGACATCGGCGGCCCCAGCTTGATCCGCGCCGCCGCCAAGAACTTTGGCGACGTGGCCGTGGTCGCCTCGCCCGACGAGTACGAGCCTGTGATCGACGAGCTGGCGGCCGGCGGCGGCGGCCTGTCCGAGAAAACGCTTTGGCGTCTGGCGCAGCGCGCCTTCGAAGTGACCGCTCAATACGACCGCGCCATCGCCGCCGCGCTGGCCGGGCTGTCGCCGGACGGCTCAAGCTCAGCCGATGAGATCCCGCCGCCCACCCTGGACCTGTTTATTCCACGCAAGCAGGTGCTGCGCTACGGCGAAAATCCCCACCAGCAGGCTGTGCTGTATGCGGCCGGGGGCGGCGTCGCCGGAGGAAAGCAATTGCACGGCAAGGAGCTGTCTTACAACAACCTGGTTGACCTGGACGCAGCCTGGGCGTTGATCCAAGAGTTTGACGATCCCGCCTGCGCCATCATCAAGCACACCAACCCGTGCGGCTGCGCCGAACAAGCGACGTTGGCGGACGCTTACCGGCTGGCGCTGGAGTGCGATCCGGTGTCGGCCTTCGGCTCGGTGATCGCGGTGAACCGGCCCGTGGGTAGTGAAACGGCCGAGCAGATGGGCAAGCTGTTCGTGGAGGCGATCGCGGCGCCCGCGTTTACGCCCGAGGCGCTGGGAATCTTGACCTCGAAGAAGAACATCCGCTTGGTGGAGATTCAGCCGACCGAGCCCGGCATGACGCTGCGGTCCATCTCCGGCGGCATGTTGGCCCAAACCGAGGACCGCCGCGAGACCTCGCCGGAGAAGTGGGACGTGGTGACCGAGCGCAAGCCAACGGCCGAGGAGGAGGTGGCGCTGCGCTTCGGCTGGAAGGTCGTCAAGCACGTCAAGTCCAACGCGATCCTCTACTGCGGCGCCGGGCAGACGCTGGGCGTCGGCGCCGGGCAGATGAGCCGCGTGGATTCGGTGAAGATTGCGGTGATGAAGGCCGCCGCGGCGAAGCTTGACCTGAAGGGCAGCGCCGTCGGCTCCGACGCCTTCTTTCCCTTCCCCGACGGCGTCGAGGAAGCCGCCCGCGCCGGCGCCACCGCCGTGATTCAGCCCGGCGGCTCGGTCCGCGACAACGACGTCATCGCCGCCGCCAACCG
>CAYOPA010000214.1:0-8863 GCA_964405625.1 uncultured Bryobacterales bacterium | reverse complement strand
GAAGGCGCCGCGGTCCGCAGTAACCTCAACCAGTTCGGGCGGGCGGCGTACAACCAGACCTTTGACACCGGCACTGAATTTCAGTCGGTCTGGCAAAGTAACCGAACGTCCAACAACAGTCAGTTCACCACCTTCAATCCCGCCATTACACAGAGCTGGCTGGCGCAAATCACCCAGCCGCTGATGCGAGGCCGCGGACGGCAGATTCAGCGCATCCCGTTCATGATCGCCCAATCCCGTTTGGATCAAACCGAAGAGCAAGTGCGGCAGCAGATTCTGAACTTGATCTTCCAGGCGGAGAATACCTACTGGAACGCGGTTCAGCAGCGCGAGCGGCTGCGCGTGCAGCAGAACAACCTGCAACTCTCGCAAGCATTTGTGGACCGCTCCCGCCGCGAGCTTGAGCTCGGCGTGATCTCCCGCCTGGACATCTACCAACCCGAGCAACAGTTCGCCACAGCCCAGGTCGGCGTCACGCTGGCGCAGTACAACTTGCAGCAGGCCGAAGACGCGGTGCGACGGCAGATCGGCGCCGATCTCGACCCGGACTTTCGCAGCGTTCCGATTCTCCTGACCGAGAAGATTGAGCCGCCCGCCTTCACGCCAACCTTCGAGCCCGAAGAGACCGTCAACGTGGCGCTTCGCAACCGCCCGGAGGTCGAGCAGCGTCGCCGCCTGCTGCAGATCGACGATCTCCAAATCAAACAGGCGACCAACAACCTGCGGCCCGACGTGGCGCTCACCGCCAGCTATCAATCCACCGGCCGCGGCGGCAACTTCACCGACCGCAGCATTACGGGCGACTCCGGTATGGGGATGATCATTCCCGGCGGCCTCGGAGACGCACTGTCGCAGTTGTTGGACTTCCGCTTTCCGACTTACCAGGCCGGCCTGGTCATCAACCTGCCGCTGCGCAACCGTCAAGCGTCGGCTAACTTGGCCGACGCCGCCATCCAGAAGCGACGCGATCTGTACCAGCTTCGCGCCATCGAGCAGGATATTCGACTCGACGTCGTGCAAGCTATCGCAGGGGTGGAGCAGAGCAAGGCGGGCGTGGAGCAGGCGACGGTCGCACGCGACTTCGCGCAAATGCGGCTGGAAGCCGAGCAACAGAAGTACGACCTCGGCGTGACGACCGCCTTTATCGTGCTCGACGCGCAGGACCGGCTGCTGCAAAGCGAGGCGGATTTGCTCGATCAGTCGATCGCCTACCGCCGCGCCATGCTGACGCTGTACCTCTCCACCGGCGAGCTCTTGCAGCAGCGCAACGTCAGTATCCGTTACGAGTAGTCGGCGGATGCTTGCAGGCTGGCCGGAATCCCTACCCGGTAGCTTGGGTAGCGCAACTCCACCCCGAGCAAGCGGCGCACGGCCCGGCCGTCCACGCGACGGTCGGCGCGGCGCGTCTCGTCCACGCGATCGGGTGTGACCGACTCGGGCAGGGCAATCCCCAATAGCGAGCAGACGTACTCGGCGATCGCCCGCGAAGTCGACGGCTCCTCATCGGCCACGGGCCAGGCGCCTTCCAGGTCGCTCAACAGAGCCGCCGTTGTGATCGTCGCCAGATCGTCCACGTGGATGCGCGAGGTATAGGTTTCGCCCTTGCCGACGAGCTTGTACTTGCCCTCGGGGATGGCGACCTGGACCCCTCGACCGGGACCGTAAATCGCCGCCGGCCGCAGCACGACTGCCGACCAAGGCCCGTTGAGCAATGCCTGCTCGGCCTCCGCCCGCAGGCGCTGCCGCTCGGTTTGGGGGTTGATCGGCGTGGTCTCATTCACCCGCTGCGCCGAACCGTAAACTCCTGTGGTGGACAGATAGACGACCCTTGCCGCGCGGCCCGCCAGCGCGGGCAGCAGCCGCGGCGCCGGCTCATCGAGGCCCGCCTCGGTCCGCAGCGTCGGCAGTGACCACAAGACCGTAGCGCCCGGCTCGCAGCAGGCACCCAGGTTGGCGGCCGCGTCCGGCGACGCGGCGTCCCACTCAACCGGCCGCACGCCTGGCGGCAAGCTCTCGGGCCGCCGACCGGTCGCGGTCACCTCGTGTCCGAGATCCAACAGGCGCCGGGCAACCCGCCGGCCGGTAAAGCCGCAGCCGACAATCAGAAATTCCGCCACCTTCGCTCAGGCTACCAGGGCGAACGCCTTTTTCATCGCCTCGGCGGCGGCGCGCGCGGCGGGCTCGTCGTCCATATCGTTGAGCGGCTTGTTGAAGGGCTCCGGCCGCACGGGGCCGTCGTAGCCGATCTCGACCAGCGCCGAGAGAAACCCATTGAGCGGAATCACGCCGGTCGCCAGCGGCAGCTCGCGCTTGCCATCCTGCTGCTCAAGCATCTCCAGCCCGGCCGGCGCGTCGTTGAGGTCGCAGGAGACCACGTCGTGGTTGGTGAGGGATAGGATATCCTCGCGGGTGTCTCCTGCCGTCCACCAGTGCCAACTGTCGAGCACGAAGCCGAGGTTCGTCTTGCCGGCGGCGGCGATCAGCTCCTTGGTCTCGGCCATGGAGTGGACAAACTGGTAGCGCCCGGCGATCCGCAGGCTGGGCGTGCCGACGTATTCCAGGCCGAACCGCATCCCGTGGTCCTCGCAGACCGCGGCGATTTCTCGCAGCCGGCGGGCGGTGAGTTTGAAGTTTTCGAGGTAGGTCAGCTCGTCATGCCGCGGCATCAGCCACGTGCCGAAGCGCGTGACGCCGGATTTCTCGTAAATCTTGGCGTGGGCGGGCAACTGCGCCATGCCGTCACGGTAGGTCTGCTCGTCTTTGCGGAAGTCCACCGGCATCCCGGCGGCGGCCCACTGTAGGTTCTTCCGCTTCATCTCCGCCAGCAACTCCGCAAGCTGCGCGGGCGCCATGGCTCCGAGGTCGCTCGAAATAGGCTGCACGGATTCGTAGCCGTGTCGCGCGGCCAAGTCGATGGCGCGGCGCTGATCGGCCTGGATGCCGATGCTGCCCGGCGTAAACGCCAACGTGAACTTGCGGCGGCCGGCCGGCGCAGCGGAGGCGGCGACGGCAAAGCTCGCGGAGAGTAGGGTGCGACGGGTGAGCATCGCAGGCAGTTTAGCGCGGCCAGAGCCTGGAGAGGAAACCTCGTAGGTTTTGTGGCGCCTCCTCGACGGCGCGGCTACGCTCAATGAGCTCGTCGATCGTAAGCTGGCGGGCCTCGGAGGCCTCGACGCCGGCCTCGCGCGCGCGCCGCCGCTCTTGTTGCAGGCGGCGCTTTTCCTCGCGCGCTTTCTGGCGAAACTCCAGCCCCTGGAGCTTCTTTTGAATCAGCTCCTTGCGCTGCCGGGCCGTGCGGCGCAGCGGTGGAAAGAACTCGAGTTGGCGCTCCGGAGGCATGGCGGCAAAACGATTCTATCTTGCCATAGTGGAGACTCTTGTGGCGCACGGCCGCGCCGTGCAATCGGGCCCGCGGCCCGACACTTGAGACCCCAAATACCTATCCGTCCCGCGCCACAAGCGCAAGCGCGCTACTGGAGCTGCTTGCGGTAGCGACGGACATTCTTGTCCGTCGGAAGGCTTTACAAACCCGAAGGGTAGTTGTGCTCAAAGCGCCCGTTGAGCGCCCCTTCGATACTCATCGCCAGCGCCAGATGCGCCGCTTTGCCGTGCAACGTGAAGACTCCCTGGGTGAGCGCGTAAGCCAGCGGCATGGTTCCATAAAACGTCACCCGGCGTGGCGCCATCAGCGCCGCCGCCTCCGGCAGATCCGTGTGGCGCAGGATGTCCAGGAAAATGGGGCCGTCGAGATGAGTCGTCGGCGCATCCAGCAGGATCGTCTGCGCCACGCCTTCGTCCAGGATTCCCGCATACAACCCCAGCGCGCCGGAGACGCCCGAGCCGGCAATCGAGATCTCCGCGCCCGGCGCCTTTTCCCGCAGGACCTCGACGGCCCGCAGCACGTCCCACAACCGCATCGAGTCCACCGAACGGCCCAGGTGCATCGAGTTGCGCAGCATGTTCTTCCAGACCGTTTTGGGCCAAGGGACCTCGCCCACGCCGCGCGGCCAGACGATCAGCAGCGCGTTCGTGTTCGAGCTCCAGACCTGCCGCAAGACGCGTCGGATGGCGTCGATATCCTCCAGGTCCGAGGCCACCCAGATCAGCGCCGGACCTTCGGCGGCTTCCGGCATCCGCAGCAGCGCCTCGACCGTCAGGCCCTCGTCGGAGTTGAACGCCAGCGCCTCGAAGCCGTTGGGAGCTTCCATCGAGCCTTCGCGCACGTTCACCGCCACCGGCTCTTTCGGGAACGCCATGAAGACTTGCTCGCGCAGCGTCTTCATCAGCTCCGCCTTGCGGCTGTTCCAGACGGCCAAGGTGGAGGGCGGCTCGGGTTTGTGGGCGGCGGCGAAAATCTCATGGACGCGGTAGTTGAGCGCGTCCGCCGGCGGGTCGCCGCCGAAGACGGCCAGCTCCTCGGGCGGGACCGGGTCGTACTCCACGTCGATCTCGCGGGCGGGCCGCTTGACCAGGTGCTGATCGAACCACTTCACCGCTTCGGAGCGCAGGTAGTCGGAATCCTCATGGCCGGTGTCGACCGTGATGTTGCGGTACTCCTCGCTGCGTCCGTAGCCGGCGTACAGGCGCTTCATCACGCGCTCAAACTCCTCGTAGCCGGGCACGGGAAAGAGCGCGTCCTTGACGCCGTGAGCCATCAGCAGCGGGCGCGGGGCGATCAGCGCGCCCTGGTGCAGCATGTCGTGCATGCGCGAGTTGACGAGGAACATGCAGTCGCAGTGACCCTTCTGTGTGTTGGCCTCGACGTTGGCAGAGTAGGTGGAGATGCCCATCACGGGCACGGCGACCTTGATGCGCTCGTCGATGCCGGTGGGGAACCAGCTCATCGCCGCGCCGCCGGAGCGGCCGGTGACGCCAAAGCGCGAGTCGTCAATCTCGGGCCGTGTTTCCAGGTAATCCAGCGCCCGGATGGTGTTCCAGACTTCCACGCCGGCGGGCGAGTAGCCGCGCGAGTACCAGTCATACATCTCGTTGTTGTGGATGCCGTGGTGGAGCCCAAATAGCTCGGCGATTTGGATGGGGTCAATGATCAGGGCCGCATAGCCGTGCTTGGCGAGGGTATGGCCGTGGCGCTGGTAGTAGGTTTTGGCGCCATGGTCGGAGAAAGCGTGGCCGCAGACGTAAACGACGGCTGGGACGGGGCCGTCGCGGTCGGTTGGCAGGTAGAGATTGGCGGTGACGTAAACCTTGGGCAGGCTCTCGAAGGCGACCTTTTCGATGACATAGCCGGGGCGCTCGATGCGGCCGGTGATTTGCACGTTCAGCGGCGTGCGGGGCGGCTCGGGGTCGAGGCCGAGCATGGCCTTCATCTCCTGGCGGCGGCGAGCGATGTGTGGCTCCCAGTCCTGGGGCGAGCGCATCTCGGCGGCGGCCTGGTCGGTGAGGCGGCGGGCTTCGCGGACGAGGTAGGTTTCGACCTCCCGTTGGGAGGCGAGCATCCTTTCATAGTGGTTCTGGGCGGCCAGCGAGCCGTAGGCCAGTAGCAGGAGCAGAAGAACGCGCATCTCGGCTGTTAGGATAGCGCCGCTTCAGGCGAGGGGCGGCTTGCGGGCAATGAAACCGAGGGTGTCTTCGCCGCCCGAGCCGATTCCTCGAAAATCTACAGTCCGGGCCGCGAAACCGATCTCCGCGAGCATCTCCATCCATTGCACTTGCGAGAACAGCCCCTCGACATGGCGGTCGTGCACGGCTGTCGTGGAGCCGTCGCCCTCTTGCAGCAGGTAGACGTACTCGGCGATGTAAGTCGAGTCGCTCGGGTCGTGATCTCGGATCCACTCCAGGTACCGCAGCGCGCGGCCGTCTTCGCTGTCGTGGCCGCCATGATTGGTGCCGGGCTGGAAATTCTCGCGCACATAGTCCGGCGTGAACAGCGCGACGCCGCCGGGCCGCAAATGCTCCCAAGCCGTCAGCAGCGCCTGCCGCAGATCGTCGAGCGAGCGCATGTAGCAGATCGCGTCATGGATGAAGACTGCGTCAAAGAGCCGACCCAGCCGCACGTCTCGCATGTCGCCTTCCAAATGCTCGCACTCCGGATTGAGCCCCCGACTAACGGCAAGCATGCCCGGCGAGAGGTCGACCAGCGTCATCTGGAAATCCGCCTTCAGGTGGAACGCGTTGGAGCCGCCGCCCGAACCGAGCTCCAGCAGCGTACGCGGCGTGGGGCCGCCGGACTCCAGCAAGATTTGACGATAGAGCCCGGCTTCTTCTTCGTACTCCTCAGGCGGCGACAGCAGCAGCCACCAGGAGGCGAGCTCGGTATAAAGCTTCGGTAGCGGTGCGTTGGCGCTCATGATGGGCGGTTCCCTGTCCGATATAATCGCACCCCGCCCCCAAGGAACCATGCCCGTCGATCAACCGATAAACCGATCAACGGATCAATAGTATTCCCGCCGCCGCTTCATCGAATCGCTCTGCCTGCTCCCCCTCCATCAACTCCACTATCATGGTCGGGAGCCTCGTCGAGGAAACCCATGCACCCTGTTGTCGCCGCCGCGCTGTGCTTTGTCGCCTACTTCGTCGTCTATCGCTTCTACGCTCGCTTTCTGGGCGCCCGGATTTTCCAACTCGATCCCACCAGACCCACGCCGGCCCATACGATGACCGACGGCGTGGACTACGTGCCTTGCCGGCCGTCGATCCTGTTCGGGCACCACTATGCGTCCATCGCCGGGCTGGCGCCGATGCTCGGTCCCGCCATCGCCGTGATCTGGGGCTGGCTGCCGGGGATGCTGTGGGTCGTCTTCGGGACGCTGTTTATCGGGGCCGTGCATGATTTCGGCGCGCTTGTTGTGTCGATGCGCAATCGCGGGCTGTCGATCGGCAAGGTGGCGGAGGACCTCATCGGCCACCGCGCCAAGTTCATCTTCCTGCTGATCATCCTGTTCCTGATCTGCTTGGTGATGGGCGTATTCGTCCGAACGGTCGCGGGGTTGTTTACCGCGGAATTTTACCCGGAGTCGGTGTTCCCCACGTTCCTGCTGATCGGCGTGGCGATGGTGATCGGCTGGCTGGTTTACAAGCACAACGCGGGCATCGGCGGGATGACCGTCATCGGCTTCGTGATCATGCTCGTCTCCATCGGCGTGGGACTGGTGATCGCAAAGCCCAATCTTGGCGCGGAGACCTGGGTGATCCTGCTGCTGGTCTACGCCTTTGCGGCTTCGGTCCTGCCGGTGTGGTTGCTGCTCCAGCCGCGCGACTATCTCAACTCGATGTTGCTGTACCTGGGGTTGGGAGCGGCATACATCGGCTTCTTCGTGCTCTCTCCGGCGTTTGCCGCCCCGGCCGTGAACGCCAGCCCGGCTGACGCCCCGCCGCTGTTTCCCTTTGTCTTCATCGTGATCGCCTGCGGCGCCGTTTCGGGCTTTCACGGGCTGGTCAGCTCGGGCACCACCTCCAAGCAGATTGACAAGGAGACCGACGCCGTCCCCATTGGCTACGGCGGCATGATCGGCGAGTCGCTGTTGGGCCTGATGGCCGTGCTGGCCTGCACCGCCGGCTTCGCGTCGCCCGAAACCTGGAACGAGCACTACGCCAGTTGGACCTCCGCCGACACCTTGGCGGGCAAGATGAAGTCCTTCATCGACGGTACGGCGCTGTTCGTCTCCACCCTCGGTGTGCCGATGGCGGTGGCCCAGGCGTTTGTGGCGCTGGTGGCGGTGAGCTTTGCGTTGACGTCGCTCGATTCCGGCACACGCCTGCTGCGCTACAACATCGAGGAGATCGCCTCGTCCGTCGGCGCCGGGGACTGGATCGGGCGCTACTCGGCCTCGGTATTGGCCGTCGCCTTCATCGGCTTTTTCGCTTTTTACGAGATCAACGGGCAACCGGCCGGGCTGGCGCTGTGGAGCCTGTTCGGTAGTACCAACCAGGTGCTCGGCGCGCTGACCCTTTTGACGGTAGTGGTCTACCTGCGGCAGCGCGGATCCAACTATTGGCCCTACCTCATCCCGATGGCGTTCATGATGGTGGTCACGGTCGTTGCCATGGTCCTGGACTTGCAAAAGTATTGGGAGGCCGGCAACGTACTGCTGTCGTTGATCGCCGGCTCCATTTTCGCGCTGAGCGTCTGGCTGGCCGTGGAGGCCTATCTGCGGATGCGGCGCGACTCGGCGGAGCCCGTTGCCGGCGACTGATAGGACAGAAATGACGATCGACTCCCACCATCACTTTTGGAAATACTCCGCCTCCGAGTACGGCTGGATCGACGACAACATGGCGCGCATCCGGCGCGACTTTCTGCCGGCTGATCTGGAAAAAGAAATTCGCGCCGCCGGCATTGACGGCGTGGTCTCGGTACAGGCTCGGGAAACGGTCGAGGAGTCGGACGCGCTTTTGGGCTTCGCCGATCGCCACGCCTTCATCAAGGGAGTGGTCGGCTGGGTCCCGCTGATCGACCCGGCCGTGGGGGGCGAGCTCGATCGCTTACGCGCCAACCCAAAGTTTCGCGGCGTGCGGCACGTGCTGCAAGGCGAGCCGGACGACCGCTACATGCTGCGCGAGGATTTCGACCGCGGCGTGGGGATGCTCGCGGGCCGCAACCTGGTCTACGACATCCTGATCTTCGAGCGCCATCTGCCGCAGACGCTCCAGCTCGTCGATCGCCACCCGAACCAGATTTTCGTGCTCGACCACATCGCCAAGCCCCGCATTCGCGACAACATGCTCTCGCCTTGGCAAAGCCGCATCGTCGAGCTGGCGCACCGGCCCAACGTCTACTGCAAGGTCTCCGGCATGGCGACGGAGGCGGACTACGACCGTTGGACCGCGCAGCAGTTGAGGCCGTACTTCGACACCGTTCTGTCCGCTTTTGGCGCGCGGCGGCTGATGTTCGGCTCGGACTGGC
>CAYOPA010000213.1:0-8865 GCA_964405625.1 uncultured Bryobacterales bacterium | reverse complement strand
CGCAGCGCGCCGCCGAGCGCCTCAACCTGCAGGGAAGTCAGTCCCAACCTGTCGAACGAACCGCGGAAGTTGGTCTCCAGAGCGGCGTTGTCGGCCCGGATCCCGGCGGCTTCGATCGAGAGATCCCGAGCCCGAGCCCTGCCCGAGTAGTCGAGCGAGTCGCCATCGGCCCGCCAGGCGAGATTGCCCTCCGCATCGAGCCGCCCTCCCACTGTCCAGTCCGCCGGCAGCAGCGCGGCCACGGCCCTCAGCGGCCCTTGCAGGCGGAAGCTCAGGTCAGCCGTCGGGGAGGCCGAGACGAGCGCCGAGCCTTCCGCCGACAGCTCCGCTCCGCCTGAGACGAGCCGGGACTCGGCGATCGTCAGGTCCTGTCCGCACAAGGAGGTCTTCGCCTGGATCGAGTCGATCGCGCCCGTCCTTCCGGCGAGCGCATAGGCGATACGTCCGCCTTCGAGCGCGGTCTGGTAGCAGCCGTCCGGCGGTCGGCGGGTCAGCGCGTCGATATCCCGCGCCTGGAGGGCGAGGTCCCACTGGCGGTCGTTCCAGTCCAGGCGCCCATTGAGCACGTCCAATCTCTCCACCCCCAGCGCCACCGGCCCGACGGCGGCCGGCTCGCCCAACACGGGCAAGTGCTGGCCGTCTTCATCGGAGACGACTACGAAGTGCGGCGATTCGACGACGACTGAGCGCAGGTACATCGGCCCGCGCAGGAAGGATTCCCAGCTCAGGCCCAGCCGGATCAGCGGCGCCTGAAACAGCGGCCGGCCGTCCAGCCGCTCCTGGGGCGGTCCGGCGAAGCCGTGGAGCTCCACCCGCAAGGACGCGGGGTCGAAATCCACCCGCCCGATCTCCACGCCCGGCCCCAGAACATTTTCGGCTTCAATCTGGATGCGCGTGCGCAGTTGTTCGGCGAACCAATCGGAACGCAACAGCCACTCCGCGCCAAGGGCCAGGACGATCAGCGCCGCCAGCAGGGCGCCGCCGGCTTTGAGCAGCCGGCGTTGCGTTTGTCGATGGAGCCTCCAACTCATGGCGCCGCCGCAGCCTCCAGGCGCGGCAATCTTAGAATACGGGTCGTTGCACGCAAAGTGCGGATGCGGTCCGCCAGCGCGGCCTCGGCGGCGCGCATCCGCACCCTGTCGATCAGCTCGGATTCCACATCCTCCAGCGGCGGCGGGTTGGCCAGCCCGCCGTAGAGCAGGCGGTACTCCTGGCGAACGTCAGTGGGGGAAGCTTCCAACCCGGAACGGAACCGGAAACGGACGTAGTTCGCGAAACGCAACTGCCGCCGCAGAAAGTCCTGCGCCTGTTGCGCTGTGAGGCCATAGCGCGACAGGGCGTCGGTGAGCGGCAGCCCGGCAAAAGTCTGCGTCGACAGCTCGCGAACCTGGCGCTCTAGCTCGGACGGATCCTCGTAGTCCATTCCAGACAGGCCGATCTGCGCGCTGAGCAGCTTCTGGTCGATCAGGCGCTCCAGGGCGGCTTCCAACGCTTCGTCGGATTCATCGAGCGGGCGGTCGTCAAACATTGCCTCCAGCCGGACCTGTGCGCGGACCTCGCTGCGCAAAATCGGCTCCGTCCCGACCAGCGCCACGGTGCGGTCGAGAATCTCGGCCTGTAAAGGCGCGGCCAGAGCAAGGATGAATGTCAGCGTCCTCAAAACGTCTGCCCCAGCGAGAAGTGGAACTGGAACGCCTGCACGCGTTGCGTCCGCACATCGCCCCGCCCCATCAGAAAATCCTGTTGCGAGCCCTGAAATCCCACGAAGCGCGGCGGGTTCAGGCCGTATGCCAGATCGATGCGCACCGGCCCCACCGGCGTGCGATAGCGCAGCCCCATTCCGATCGCATGCACCATGTAGTCGAAGTCAAACAGCTCTTTACCGTCCGGCTGCGTGCGGCGAGCCTGCTGGAAAGCCAGGCTCACGTCCGACAGCTTCGAATAGACGTTCCCGGCGTCATGGAAGAGTACGCCCCCGATGTTGTCGCCCAGCAGCGGGAAGCGCAGCTCCACGCTGTGGAGCAGTTGGGCGCCGCCGCCGATGGGGAATCCGGTGGTGGGATCGCGCGGGCCGGCCTGGTTGAAAGGGAAACCGCGGTGCGAGTTGGCGCCGCCGGAGAAAAACCTCTCCGAGAGCGGCAGTCGCGGGTCGGGCCTCGACCCGAGAAACAGCCCGGCGCTGGGATCGTCCAACAGCTCCTGGTCGCCCCAAGGGCTCAACAGGCCGATCTGGAGCGTGCGGGCGAAAGTCAAACTGCGGCCGATGCGGTGATAGGTGCTGTTTTGCCCCAGCAATCGCAAAAACTCCGGTTGCGAGCCCCAGTAGCCGGAAGCGAAGCCGAGATCGAGGGTGTTGAATGAGCCACGCGTGGCGTCGATCGGGTCATCGCGGCGGTCCTCGATAAATGTTCCCGAAAACAACGCGGCTCGAACCGGCTGGGCGTTGAGCGGAATCAGCAGCGGCGTGATCCGCAGCGTCTCCTCGTCGATCGTCGTCCGCCGGTAGGTGTAGCGGTACAGGCCGGTGCGGAAGTTGTTGAGCGAATGCTCAAGCTGGAAGGCGCCCTCGGCCCGCGCCCCGGTGAAGGTTCTGACGTTGCGGGAGTTGTCGTACAGGCCGCTGATAATCATCCTCCACTTCTCCGAGTCGTAGAAGCGAGGATTCTCATAGGTCACCAGAGCGCGCTGTTGCAGATTGGACGCCCGCATGCGCGCTCCGAGCGTATGCCCCTTGCCCTGCAGGTTCAGGCGTGTAAGCTCCAGCGTGGCGCGCGGCGAGAAGGCCGCCTCACCGATCGGCGAGGTCACGTCCACCGACGCGCCGCCGAGGCGCGCGAACTCGGCGCCGCCGCCGAATCCGATCGCCCACCGGCGGGACTCCTCGAGCTCGAAGAGCACGTCCTTGGCAGGCTCCACGCCGTCCGGGTTCTGGAGCGCGATCTCGACTTTGGAAAAAATCCCCAAGTCGTACAGCCTGCGCTGCGATTCGAACATGGCATTTTGCGACAGCGGCCGGCCGGGTTCCAGCAGTATGCGGCTGTCCACCAGCGAGGGCTTGGTGTGGTTGCGGCCGTTGACGATCGTGCCGCGCACGCGCAACTGTTCGCCCTCGCGGACGCTGTAGCTGACCAATACGCGCCCCGCTTCCTCGGCCGGCTCCACGCTCCAGTCGAAGGAGGCGTCTTGGAAACCGGCGTTGTAGTACTCGGCCAGGATCAGATCGCGGTCGGCGGCGACGCTGCTTTCGCTGAAGGGCTGGCCTTCCTCGGTGTTGAACCGGTAGCCGGTTCCTTCCAGGGGAAACCGTTCCATGCCTGAGACTTCCAGGTCTTCCACCATCGTGGGGCGGCCCTCGTCAATCTCGATAACGACCGCCAGCGTTCCGGGGTTGTCCTGGAATGCCTCGTCGATGCGCGTGCGCACCGTCACATCGCGAAAGCCGTTGGTGCGGTACAGACGCTCAATCGACTCGACGTCGCGTTCCAGCAACGACTGGCTGAAACGGCCCCGACGGCGCTGCGGGAAGCTCTTCTGTTCGATCAGCAGCCGTTCGCGGATCGTTTCAGGCGAGAAGAAGCGGGCGCCGGTGATCTCCACCTTGTCCAGGCTGCGCTGCCGGCCAGGCTCGATGCGGTAGACGATCTCGATCTGCTCAGGGTTGGCGCGCAGACGCTCGTATTCGACGGTCGCCTCAAAATAGCCTTGCGATTGCAGATAGTCGCGCAGGTTGCGGGCGCCTTCGATGAGCAGGTCCTCATCGACCACGCCTTCCTCATAGATAGGCACGTACCGCCGCAGCGTCTTTTCGTTCAACTTGAAGCCTTCGGCGCGCACGGTCACGAGCGGCCCGCGGTCGATCCGCACGATCAGGTCGACCTGCCTGTCGTCGGGGTTGAAGTCGCGGCCGATGATGTCAACCTCGCTTTGCCAGAAGCCATCCTTTTGCAGGCTCTTGCGCAGCCGTGCGACGCCGTCCTCCAGGCGTGGGTCGGTAACGAGCTTCTGGCGGTTCCAGCGCGCCACCGAGCGCAACTCAGCTTCCTTGATGAGGTCGTCTCCGGCGACGAGGATGTCTCCGAAACGCGAGCGTTCGCCGGTGTTAACCCGGAAAATCAGATCCGCTGAGTTGGTGGCGGGCTCCTCAATCCGCTCGACCTGGATGGCCGGCGCCTGGAAGCCGTTTTCCGCCATCAGACTGCGAAGCTGCCGCTGCGCTTCGGAGACCGATTCCTGCGTCAGCAGTCGCCCCAACCGCAACCGGGTCGCCGTCTCAAGCTGCGGGCCGGTCGGCGGCGCGGATACGCCTTCGATCCGTACGCTGCCGATAAACCAGTTGGCTTCCGTCAGGAACGTGACCGAAAGCCCCTCCGGATGCGGCTTGGCGTCGACGGCAATGTTGGCGTAGCGTCCGGTACGAAACAGCCGCCGCAAGCTCTCGGCGACATCCGCTTCCGCCAACGGCTCGCCAACGCGGACGGCGACGAGCTCGGCGAGAGTCTCCGCGGCCAACGGCTGATCGGCCGGCTCGAAGCGGATCTCCGCGATGCGGGCGCCTTGGACCTGTGTTGTCTGGGCGAGCAGGCCGCATAGAGGCGCCGCCAGCAAAATCAGCAGGATGCTTCGCACAGGTCCTAGTCGGCATTATAGGACGCCGGCATCGGGAGACGGCTGATAGCATCAGTTCTGGGGCGCGCCGGCGCCCGTTGGTTTTCCCGATGGACGCCCGCGACCAGGAACGTTATGCGCGGCAGGCGCAGTTCGCCCCGCTCGGCGCCGAGGGCCAGCAGCGGTTGCTCGACGGCCACGCCGTAATCGTCGGCTGCGGAGCCCTGGGCAGCTTTCACGCCGCCGCCCTGGCCCGGGCCGGCGTCGGCCGGCTCACCCTGATCGACCGCGACTTCGTGGAGGAGAGCAATCTGCATCGGCAGTGGCTCTACGACGAATCCGACGCCGCCGACGCCATCCCGAAGGCCGTCGCCGCCGCCCGCCGGTTGGCCCGCATCAACTCGCGCGTCCAGGTCGAGCCTCGGCCGGTCGACCTAAACGCCGACAACGTGTCCGACCTCATTGGCCGTCCCGCGGTGATCCTGGACGGGACCGACAATTTCGAGACGCGCTTTCTGCTCAACGAATACGCTGTCCGCGAGAACGTCCCCTGGGTCTACGGCGCCGCCGTCGGCTCCGGCGGCACGGTCCTGCCGGTGCTGCCCGGCCGCACGGCCTGCCTGGCCTGCATGGTCGATCCGGATCTCAACGACGCCGGGCCGACCTGCGAGACCGCCGGCATCCTGAACGCCGCCTCCGCCGCTATCGCCGCTATTCAGGTCGGCGAGGCCATCAAGATCTTGGCCGGGAGGCTCGACGCGGTCGCCTCGCGAGCCGTGACGCTGGATCTGTGGGCGGGAAGGCCGAGGGCCGTGGACGTCGAGCGCGATCCAAACTGCCCGACCTGCGTCCGGCGGCTGTTTCCTCGCTTGGAAAACGCCGGCGAGCGGCGGCCCGCCGTCCTGTGCGGCCGCAACGCGGTGCAGGTTCACGAACGGTCCCGGGAAATTGACCTGGTGAAGCTGCGCGCCGCGCTCGAACCGCTCGGCGAGGTGCGCTCCAATGAGTACGCCGTGCGATTCCTCACGCCGCCGTACGCCTTCACGATCTTCAGCGACGGCCGCGCCATCATACAGGGAGTCAACGATGTAGCGCTGGCGCGCAGCCTCTACGCACGGTACGTCGGAGCCTGAGCCGGCCGCGGTCCGCGCGCGGGGGTCTGCTACCCTGGCCGGAGACCATGCGAACTCCTGCTCTTCCGACTGCGTTGGCGGCGCTGGTTCTGGCTTGCGCCGGACCCGCCGCGGCGACCCTGACCCCCGAGCTCGGTTTCGAGACGCTCGTCGCTGAGTCCGAGGCCATCGTCCACGGAACCGTCGTGCGTTCCTGGACGGCTTGGGACGACGAGCGCGTCGCCATTTGGACGCACTACGAGATCCGCGTCGCCGACTGGCTGAAGCGCTCGACCGGGCTACGCGGCGCCACTGCCTCCACCCTGCTCGTCAGCGAGCCCGGCGGCTCGCTTGAGGGCGTGCACATGCAGATCGTCGGCGCCCCTCGTTATGCCGTGGGCGAGGAGGTTGTAGTCTTCGCCGACCGCACCGAGATCGGCTACCTGCGCACCTGCGGCTGGAGCCAGGGCAAGTTCAGCGTCCGCTCCCAGGGCGATGGGGCGCAAAAGTCCGTCGCCTCGGTCTCGATCGGCGCGAGCATCGTGCGCGCCGAGCAGGCTCCCAAGACGCCATTGAGCGTCTTCCATCTAAGCGGCCTGGACGCCTTCAAGGGGCGCATCCGCGACGAAGTCGCCGCCGGTGATCGTCGATGAGCCGCCGCCTTGTTCCGGCGATTCTGGCGCTGGGAGCCGTCGTTACGGCCAACGCCTACATTCGAGGGACCGCCACCGGGACCGTGGACGGGCCTCCGCTGTTCCGCACGGATTTCGAGGACATCCAGTTCTACGTCCAAAGCCTGGCCGCCCCCGGCTACGCCAACCGCGACGGCCGGCCGGTGATCTCCCCGACCAGCCGGCCGTTGGCCGCTCTGCGGGCGGCGCTGGACGCGTGGAGCTCCGTTCCGTCGAGCGCCGTGCGGTTTCTGCCCCTGCAGCCGACCATGGCCGGCTTTGACCTGATGGATGGCCGCAACACGTTTGTTTTCGAGGACACCCCGGCGACGCGCTCGATCACCGGCGGAGCTCCCGCGGTTACGGCGCTTCGCGTGGACCCCGACGGTCGCATCCTGGAATCCGACATCATCTTCAACCCCTCCTTCCGGCCCGGCAACAACCAAGTGCCGTTCTCCACGGACCTGTCGCTGAACAGCGTGGACCTACAAGCCACCGCCACGCATCACCTGGGCCGCGCGCTAGGCGCCAGCCGCGGCGGAGTTATCGGCGGGGCGATGTTCGGGCAAAGCGAGCTGGCGCAGTCTTTTCGCAGGACGATCACCAGCGATGACGCGGCCTTTGTCACCGACGTCTACCCAGCGCCGGGCGCCTTGGACGACGCCTTTGAGATTCATGGCACAATTCGAATCGGCGACGAGCTCGCCACCGGCGTCCTGGTGACGGCCATCGAGCCGACCCACGGGTATATTCAGACCACGCTGACCTCGCTCACCGACGGGACCTACAGCATGAAGGTTCCCTCGTCGCCGCAAAGCCGCTACCTGGTTTACGTGGAAGCGCTCGACGGACCGCTGCTGCCCTCGCAATTGCAGGTCCTCAACCTCAACGGCTTCCGCACTGATCTCCGGCCGCGCTTTGCTGGCAACAACCTTTCGCCGCTGCGGGTGGACAGCCTGCCGGGCCGGTCCACCCGCGTGGACGTTCGCGCCGAGGGCGGGGCCGCGGCCCTCAAAATTGAGCGCATCGGCGTCGATGCGCCCGGCTCGTCAGGGCGGCCGCCCCGACTCACTGACGGCCCCATTCGCCTGATTGCGGGGCGGGCTCGGGACATCGTGCTGGTGGGCCTCGGCGTGGACGCGACCGTTGGGGCCGAGGCGATCCGGCTGCTGGCTCCGGGGGTGACGGTGCGGCAGGGAAGCATCCGCGTCGACCCGGAATTCACCGTTGCCGGCGGGCCTGTGTTGCGCATGACGGTCGACGTGGAGCCGCGCACCGACGCCCGCATCGGCACGATCGGCGTGGTCGAGTCGCGGGCGGCGGACTTCTTCACCGGCGCTTTGCTCATTGAGCCGGTCACGCCGCGCGTCTCAGCCGGCGGCGTGGTCAATGCGGCCGGCTTTGCGCCGACGGCTGTTGCGCCGGGCGGCTTGTACAGCCTCTTTGGCGAGGGCCTCGGCCCGGTCGAGGGGGTTGCTGTCGAGGATTTTGACCCCGCCACGGGCCGCTTGCCCACGACGCTGGCCGGTGTGCGGGTGCTGTTTGACGGCGAGCCCGCGCCGCTGGTGTTCGTCTCCGAGGACCAGATCAACCTGCAAGCGCCGTTTGAGATCGCCGGACGCGAAAGCACGGTGATCTCGGTCGGCTTCGACGGCCTCACCGGAGACCCGGTCAGCGCTCCCGTCGCCGAGACAGCTCCTGGGATCTTTCAGATCGGCGAGACGCAGGCTGCCGCCGTCAACGCTGACGGTTCGATCAACGGTCCGGACAACCCCGCCGGCCAGTCCTCCTTTGTCACCCTGTTTGCCAATGGGCAGGGCTTGGTCGATCCGGTGGCGCGAACCGGCGCTCCGGCTTCGGCTGACCCGCTGCAACGGGCGCGGGACGTGCGAGTCCGTATCGGAGGAGTGGAAGTCCCGCCCGGCGACATTTTGTTTGCCGGGCTGGCTCCCGGTTTTGTGGGGCTGTTGCAGCTCAACATCCGGCTGTCCGATCTTTATGCTGTCGGCAACGCGGTGGAGATCGTCGTCGAGGTCGGCAGCGTTGCCAGCCAGACCGCTACGATTGCGATCAACTAACGCCGTCAACCGGGCTGGCGCGTTGGAAACGCGGCGAGGCGGCCATGCGTCACAAGCGGCGAGGCTAAAGCGATGTGGAAGCTGGTTCAGGTCGGAATTCTCTTTATATTGGCCGTGGTGGCGGGCATGCTGTTCGGCGTGCAGCGCAACAAGGAGGCGGCGCCGGAAGCCCTCGGTCAGGCACCCGGCCAGGGTCGCCAGCGCCACCTCACCCGCCCGCTGGGCATCGGACTCCGAGATCGCGTCAGCCGCAAGGGCCGCGTGGATCCGTCGCGTCGCGCTGCGATAGCGACTCATCTTGCGCGAGCTGGCGAGCACCACGCCCGGCCGAACGCGAAAGCCACAGAATTGCAGCCCCCGCGCCGAGCGGCCGATGCGGACCGACGGCTTGACCGTGAG
>CAYOPA010000212.1:7800-8879 GCA_964405625.1 uncultured Bryobacterales bacterium | reverse complement strand
CTACGCCCGTTTGGTGGAGCGGCTGCTGGCCTCGCCGCGCTACGGCGAACGCTGGGCGCGCCGTTGGCTGGACCTGGTGCGCTACGCCGAAACCAACGGCCATGAGTTCGACAACGACAAGCCCGACGCTTGGCGCTATCGCGACTATGTGATCCGCGCCTTCAACCAGGACCTGCCCTACGACCGCTTCGTCCGCGAGCACTTTGCCGGAGACCTGCTGCCCGACCCGCGCCTCACGCCGGAAGGGACCGCCTATGATACGCCTGTTGCGGCAGGGTTCTACTGGCTGTGGGAGGTGCTCAACTCGCCGACCGACTCGGTGAAAGCGCGCGCCGACCAGGTGGACAACCAGATCGACGTGCTGGGCAAGGCGTTCTTTGGGCTGACCGTGGCCTGCGCTCGCTGTCACGACCATAAGTTCGACCCGATCCCCACGGCTGACTACTACGCCATCGCCGGGGTGTTGCACTCGACCCACGTGAGCGAAAAGCGGATCGACGCGCCCGAGAAGGTGAAGGAGATCGAAGAGATTCGCGGGAAATTGGTCGAGTTGGACTGGGAGGCGGGCGGCGCGGCGCGAAGAGCGGTCCCGTCGGCGGCGCTGCGCGAGGGCGACTTGCTGTTTGAGGATTTTTCCGAAGGCTACGGCCGCTGGGACGTCGCCGGGGCCGCCTTCGGCCGAGCCCCGATCGAGGGCGCGCCCGCCCTGGCTCCGCTCGGCGGGGACCTGGGCGGCCCGCTGGCGCATTCGGCGCCGGCCGGAGCTCGGGAATTCACCGGCATCCTGACCACCGAGAAGTTTGAGATTCCCTCCAGCTATGTGCATATCCGCATGGCCGGGACCAAGGCCGACAGGCAGTCCGTCCGCGTGACGCTGTGGGCTGACGATCATCCCTCGCAGAACATGCTGCCCGACAGCGAAGAGGCCTTGGCTTGGAAGACCGTCAAGCTGGTGAAGGAGAAGGGGCGCGTCGGCTGGTTCCAGATTGTCGACCGCAGCCGCACCGGCTGGATTGCGGTCGATCGCATCGTCTTTTCCGAGAACGCCGAGCCGCCGGCCGATCCCGAGACTGCGGCGC
>CAYOPA010000212.1:0-7790 GCA_964405625.1 uncultured Bryobacterales bacterium | reverse complement strand
CCCGCCGCGCCGGCCGCCGAGCTAGTCGCCCGGCGCAACGCGCTGGCCCGCAGCCTGCCCGAGTCGCGGTACGCGATGTCGAGCCGCGATCAACAGCCGCGCAATGTGCGTATCCACAACCGCGGCAACCACAAGAACCTTGGCGAGGAGGCGCCGCGCCGCTTCCTGACGATCGTCGCCGGGGAGGAGCAGCCGCCGGTCCAGGCGGGATCGGGTCGGCTGGAGCTCGCCGAATGGGCCGCGAGCCCAAAAAATCCGCTGACGGCGCGGGTGTTGGTCAACCGCGTCTGGAAACACCATTTCGGCGCCGGGCTGGTCCGCACGCCGGACAATTTCGGCCAGACCGGCGAGCGGCCGACGCATCCGGAGCTGCTCGACTGGCTGGCGTCGGATTTTGTCGAACAGGGCTGGTCCATCAAGCAGCTCCAGCAGACGATTCTGCTCTCGACGGCGTATCGCCGGGACAGCCAGGCGTCGGAGCGAGCCCGCGAGACCGACCCGACCAACCGGCTGCTGTCGCACATGTCCGTGCGGCGGCTGGAGGCGGAAGCGATCCGAGACGCGGTGATGTCGATCGCCGGAACCCTGCGGCATGAGCTGGGCGGCCCGAGCGTGGCGCCGCACATCAGCGCCTACCAGGACGGGCGCGGCAAACCCGAGTCCGGACCGCTGGACGGCGACGGCCGCCGCTCGATCTACATCCAGCCGCGCCGGAACTTCCTGACGCCTCTGTTCCTGGCGTTCGATTACCCGCAGCCGTTTACCACCATCGGCCGTCGGGGCGTCTCGGCCGTGCCCTCGCAGGCGCTGATCCTGCTCAACAATGAGCTGCTGCACGATCAGGCGGCCAAGTGGGCGCAGCGCGAGATGGAGAGGGTTCCCGACGACGGCCGGCGCATCGCCGGGATGTTCGAACGAGCCTTCGGGCGAGCGCCGAACGCCCGGGAGCTCCGGCAGGTACGGGCCTTTCTGGCGCAACAGTCCGCTCGTCACGGCGATTCGGCCGGACCCGAGGACCCGCGTGCTTGGGCCGATCTGGCGCACGTGCTGTTCAATTCCGCCGAGCTGATTTTCTTGCGCTGAGCGAAAAATCAGAAACCCTGCATATAGGTTATTCGTATACACCACCAGAGGGTGAATGTATGCGGACCTGGCATGTTTCCATAGTCACAATGCTGGCGGCCGTGTTGCTGCTGGCCCCGGCCGGCGTGGCCAAAGAGTCGATCAACCCGTCCGTGGACGTTCCTGCGTCGTTGAGCGCAAAGTATCGGCTCGCCGATGGGGGTTACCTGGTGTTCGCGGTGGATGACAAGGGGCGCGCGGAGGGCTACTACTTCCGCGACGGCCGCTTTGGCCAGATGTTCGGGACGGTTGTCGCCGGCGTGCTGCGCGGTTGGTGGGCCGAAGCGGATAATGCGACGCGGTGCGCGGAGCCGAAGCGCGGACTCAACGCCTGGGGACAGGTGGAGCTGAGCTTTGACGCTCCGGGCGAGTTTCGCGGGCTGGTTGGGACTTGCGAAGAGGACCCGGACCGGCTGTTGAGCGGCCGTCGGTAAGAAGAAACATTTCGGCCGCATGTAAGGGGCGCGTTCCCGCGCGCTTTTCAAGATTCTAGATTTCTCGTAAACAGTGGCTTCCCTTCGGAAGGTCGGCTCGAAAGCCGACCCCGCGGGCTGTGCGCCGAGCATGTTCGGCAACTTGGGGGTGAAAGTCCCCTGGACAGCCTGATCGAGGTGAAGTTTGCTGATATCGAGTCTGTCGGGGATGGATCCGTCGCGCGAACAAAACTCAATCAAATGGGGCAAAGGGCAAGCGATTCCGGACCGATCATCTGGACCAGCGGCTGCTGCCGCCGCCGTCCTTGCACGATTGGCTGCCCGAAGGCCACTTGGCGCGATTCGTCGCCGATGTGATCAAAGAGCTCGATTTGGGAGCCGTCTACCGGCCTGCGACGGCGGGGCTGGTGAAGTTGGGCCACGCGGCCGATCGACGGGACCAAAATCAAGGCCAACGCCAGCAAGCACAAGGCGATGAGCGGCAACGAGCCGAAGCGAAAGCGAAGATTGTGAAGCGGCGCGAGCAGGAAGCGCGAACACGGCGAGCCGATCGAAACCACGACCGGGCCGCCTCCGGCGCAAGCCTCGGCGAAAGAGGCGATGCGGCATAAGCTGCGAACCGAGGCCGGACAAGCGGTGTACAAGATGCGGAAGGCGATTGTAGAGCCCGTCTTCGGCCAGACCAAGTGCGCGCCGAATGGGAAATCATCTGCCTGAGGCACAACCTGCTGAAGCTGTTTCGCTGAGGTTGGACGTCGGCAATGGGCTGAAAAGGGCCCTTTGCGGCCCCCGCGGGTGCGAGAGCTCGCCAGCCACACGGCTGCAAGGCCCTGCCGCGAACCGCGAGCGCATTGTTGACGAACGTCCTTGTGCCTGAACACGGGCTCGCCACGGAAGAATGCGATGCGCGGGGGCTTATCTCCGACAGACTCCTCGGCGGGCGTCCGCACGTGAGGTATTCTAATTGGGCCGGGGCGACTTGCCATGAAGATCACCGCGACGATCACTTGCGCCATTCTGACGGCGGCGCTGTGGGGATGCAGTGGCATGCGCTCCAGCACGGCGCCCACGGTCAAGCTGCCGCCCCCGCCCGATGTCGACACCAGCTCGCTGTCGGGCCAGCCCAAGCAATTGCTTGACGACGCGCTCATTCACTTGCGGCAGAACCCGAACGATGGCGGCCTGAACGGTCATGTCGGCATGCTCCTACACGCCTTCAAGCGTTACGAAGACGCCGCGAAATTCTATGCCCGCGCCCGCAAAATCGCGCCGCGTTCGGGCCGCTGGAGCTACTATCACGGCGTCGCCCTGGCTGAGACTAAGGACATCGCCGCGGCGGCGGAAGCGTTCAACAACAACCTGGAGGTCTGGGACGATCACGGCCCGACCCGCCTCCGGCTGGCGCTGGTCTACTTCGAGGCCGCCGCTCTAACCAAGAGCGAAGCGTTGGCGGCCAAAGGCAGGGAGACTCTCGATGCTCTGGTCGCCGAGTTGCCAGATTACCTGCCCGGTTCCATCGAGAAAGCGCGCCGATTAGCCGCGGCAGCGGATGACGGCGCCGCCATCGCACTGCTGGAAAAGGTCATCGAACAGGGCTACGGGGGCAACGAGGCGCATCTCGAGCTCGCCAAGCTCTACCAGCGCAATGGCAACCGGAGCGAGGCCGAGCGCTACGAAGTGCTGGGCGCTAATCGGCCGCCGGTCGGCCTGGACGACCAGCGCTGGATGGGGCGCATCCTGGAGTTGGCGAGCGCCAATCTAGGGTACTCGGACCGCGCCGAGGCACTGGTTCAGGCCCGGATGCTGGGTCCCGCCGCGAGCGAGTGGGAACGAGCGGTCGAGGCAGGCGAGAAAAAGCTCGAAGCGCGGGTGAACCTCGTCGCAATCTACGGCATGCAAGATCAGATTCCCAAGGCCGAGCAGCATTACTCCGCAGCTCTGCGCGAAGGTCTCGAGAACGGCAAGCTGCATTTGAACATGGCCACGATCCGGCTGGCCCAGGGCCGTCAAAAAGATGCGCGCGAGGCTTATCTGCGCGCCATTGCGATCGATCCCTTCCTCGTGAAGGCTTACCAAGGTCTCAGCCGCAGCCATCTGCTGGAGGGAAATTTCTCCGAAGCGGTCCGGTGGGCGCGACAGGCGACGCAACGCGAACCCACGAACTTTCAGGCGCTGGCGGAGCTGGCGCGCGCGCTGGCCCAAGCCGGCCAGCACGCCGAGTCGATCGAGCAATACAAGAAGGCCGCACGGTTTTCCGAGGGCGCCAATCAGATTCAGGTCTTGCGCATACTGGCCGAGACGCAAGCCAAGGCCCACGACTTAGGCGGCGCGGCCACAACCCTGCGCGAAGCGCGAGAAGTCGCCGACAAAGCGGGCAACAACGTTCAGGCGCTGCTGATTGACTCGCAGATCGAAGAGCTCGCCGGATCCGCCCAATCGGCGACCCCTTGACAGCGCCGGCGTGATGCGCGACCGTAAGGCGCGTTATGTCGAGCGATATCACACGTAGAACCTTCATCGGGACAGCCGCGGCGGCGACGGCGGCCTGTTCGTCGGATTCGTCGGCGCCTGGGCCGGAATCCGCGCAAGCGGCCAAGCTTCCCACGCGCACGCTGGGCCGCACCGGCGCCACTCCTTCGATCCTCGCTTTGGGTTGCGGCAGCCGGCTGCTCGCCTACGAGACGCAGGACAAGGCCGTGGAGGCGATCAATCTGGCGATCGACTCCGGCATCACTTATCTCGATACGGCCCAGGCCTATGGCTCCGGCAAGAGCGAGACCTGGGTCGGCGAAGTGATGAAGACGCGCCGCAAGGAGGTCTTCCTGGCCACCAAGGTAAGGGTACGCGACTACGACGAGGCCGCCCGCTGGACCGAAGGCAGCTTCAAGCGCCTCAACACCGATCAGGTCGATCTGATCCACATCCATAATCTGTGGGGCGATGACGACCTGGAGGCGGCCGAGAACGGCGCCCTGAAGCTGCTGCTGGAGTTGCGCGAACAGAAAGCCTGCCGGTTTATCGGCGTCACCAGCCACACCTTCCCCGAAACCCTGGCCAAGGCCTTGGAGCGGCACGATTTCGATTGCACCCAGATGGCCTTGAACGCCGCGCTGCAAGGCCGCAGCCCCGAGGGCGAGAACGTCCCGCCGGACCCCGCCAACAGCTTCGAGCGCATCGCTCTTCATGTTGCGCAGCGCAAGAACCTTGGCATTATCGCCATGAAGGTGGCCGCGCAGGACGGGCTGCTGGGCGACGGCGACGGCAAATCGACGATCGAGCCGCTGCTGCGATACTCGCTCTCGCTGCCGGTTTCGGTGGCCGTGGTCGGCATGCCCCAGCTCGACCATATCCGGCAAAACACGGAGATCGCCCGCGCTTTCTCGCCAATGCAGCCGGCGGACATGCAACGCTTCTCTGACGAAATGGCCGAGGCCAACAAAGTCGCCATGGATCGGCATTTCTGCTGTCACGAAGACGCCTGAAGTCACCCTGAAAACCTGAGCAGTCCACGGCCCCGGCGCATCGGAGATTTTTCCGTGCCGGGGCCGCGATTTTTTTCCGCGAAATTTCAGGTTGCGCCGGCGCACGGTTGGCCTCAAAGCCCGTATACTTGGGCAAAGTGCCGAATTCGTCGAGGTCCCGGGGAGCCGACATCCAATCATGACCTGGTGGATGTGGATTGCCGGCGCCATTGCGTTCGCCATTCTCGAAGCGCTGACCGGCGCCGAGATGTACATGTTGCTTTTAGGGGCGGCGGCGTTCCTGGTGGGGGTCCTCGCCGGGCTGGGCCTATTGCCCGAGCTCTGGATGCAACTGGCGGCGTTCTCGGCCGCCTCAGCGGCGCTAATCGTCCCCATCCGCCGCAAGCTGACGGAGCGCATGAAGGCCGGCATGCCGAACAAGGAGGTCGACGCCACCGTCGGCCGCACGGTGATCGCCATCGACCCAATGGCGGCGGGCGGCCGAGGCCGGGCGGAGCTGCGCGGCTCGCCCTGGTCGGCCGTCAACGTCGGCGACGAGTCGCTGGCGCCGGGCGCGCTTGCAACTGTTGAGCGCGTTGAGGGTCTGACACTCTACATCCGCCCCGAACAGGCGGTCCCGTCCAAGCAAGGAGGCTAGTTTTCATTCATGGAGCTGATTATTCTTTTCGGATTTCTGGCGCTGATGGTCTTGATCGTATTCGTCAAGACCGTGGTGGTCGTGCCGCAGCAGAGCATCTACGTGCTCGAGCGGTTGGGCAAGTACGCAGGCACTCTTGAAGCGGGTTTCCACGTGCTGATGCCGTTTGTCGACGTTATCCGCTATCGCCACTCCCTCAAGGAGACGGCGTTGGATATCCCCGAGCAGATCTGCATCACCAGAGACAACGTGCAGGTGGGCGTCGACGGCGTGCTCTACCTCAAAGTGATGGATGCCGAGCGCGCCTCCTACGGAATTTCAAACTACGTGTTCGCCATCAGCCAGCTCGCCCAGACCACGCTGCGCAGCGAGATCGGCAAGCTTGACCTCGATAAGACCTTCGAAGAGCGCAGCACCATCAACATCGCCGTTGTCGGTGAGATCGACAAAGCCACCGAGCCTTGGGGCGTCAAGGTGCTGCGTTACGAGATCCGCAACATCAATCCGCCGCGGGACGTGCTGGAAGCGATGGAGAAGCAGATGCGCGCCGAGCGCGAGAAGCGCGCCCGCATCCTCGAATCGGAGGGTTTCCGCGACGCCGCCATCAACAACGCCGAGGGCGAGAAGCAGAAAACGATCAAGGGGTCGGAAGCCCGCAAGCTGCAACAGATCAACGAGGCGGAAGGACAGGCCGAGGCGACTCTCTCCGTGGCCACCGCCAACGCCGAGGCCATCCGGCGCGTTGCGTCGGCGATCAAGGAACCGGGCGGTTACGAGGCCGTGCAAATGCGCGTTGCCGAGGACTACGTCAAGCAGTTCGGCAACCTGGCGAAGAAGAACAACACCATGATCCTGCCGTCGAACCTGGCCGATGTCGCGAGCGTCATGACCACGGCGATGTCGGCGATCCGGCAGCAGGAGGGCCGCTAGTGTCCTGCCTTGCTGCTCCGTATGCCAATGAGCTAATGAGCCGGGCCCGAAGCCGAAGAACATGGAGGGCTTTTCGCGTCAGAGACGCGTGGTAGGCTTCAGCCCGGGGGAAAAGGGGGCTGCGGCGTCCTGAATTCCCCGGGCTGAAGCCCGGGGCTATCGCTGCACCGCCCCTTCTTTGCGTACGAGCTTCAGAGACGTCCACTACACTGAGGTCGGCGCCGCCATGAAGTTTGTCACCTTCACCAAATACCTCGGCGACGACCTGGGAGTCTCGTCGGAAGACCTGATGCGCGCGCTGTCGGAGTTTTTCCTTCGCAGCGGCTTTGAGCAGCAGTTCGGCTTTCACGAGATGGACGGGCGCGGGTTGGAAGAGCTCCAACGCGCCATTCGCGAAGCGCTGGAAAATGGCGACCTCTTCGGCGAAGACCGCTTGGAGGAGATGTTCGACCGGCTGGCGAACATGAGCCCCGAGCAGTACCAGCAGCTCGTCAGCCGGCTCACCCAAAAGCTAAGCGACGACGGCTACGTAACCATCGGGCAGCCGGGCGAAGCGGGCGACCGTCGCGTCGACCTCAACGAAGGCGGCGGGACGGCGGGCTCGGGCGAGCCGGCCAAGGTGCGCTTTGAGCTTTCCGACAAGAGCCTGGACTTTCTGGGCTACAAGACCTTCAAGGACCTGCTGGGTTCGCTGGGCCGCTCCAGCCTGGGCAGCCACGACACCCGCGAGATGGCCACGGGGGTTGAGACCAGCGGCTCGTCGAAGGAGTACGAGTTCGGCGACACGCTTAACCTGGACGTCAGCGGCACCCTCTCGAACGCCATCCGACGCCAGGGGCTTGGGGACGGCCTGCTGGACCTTGAGTATTCCGACCTGATGGTGCGGCAAGCCGAGTACCAGAGCTCCTGCGCGACGGTGCTGATGCTCGATTGCAGCCACTCGATGATTCTGTATGGCGAGGACCGGTTCACGCCGGCCAAGCAGGTGGCGCTGGCGCTGGCGCATCTGATCCGCACGCAGTACCCCGGCGATTCGCTGCACGTCGTGTTGTTTCACGACTCGGCCGAGGAGCTCCCTTTGAGCAAGCTGGCGCGCGTGAAGGTCGGCCCGTTCCATACGAATACCCGCGAGGGGCTGATCGTGGCCCAGCGCATCCTGCGCCGCCAGCGCAAGGAGATGCGCCA
>CAYOPA010000211.1:5848-8945 GCA_964405625.1 uncultured Bryobacterales bacterium | reverse complement strand
GGACCGCTGTCGCTTAACGCCTCTTCATCGAAACAGGAATGTCCGTCGCAACCGAATTTCTCATTTCCTCCGACCCGCGCCCCCATGGAAACGTACTGTGCCGTTCACAACGTCCTACGATCGCGACATCGCCACTTCCAGCCATGAAACGACTCTCTCTCTACTTGCTTGCGCTGTGCGCCCTACCCGCGGCGTCGGCCCTGTCCCCCGAGGCCGGCGCGCGCGCCGAGGCAAAATTCGACCGTATCATGGAGGATCAGCTCGAGCCGGCTGAAACCGTCACGTTGAGCGAGGACGAGATCAACTCTTACCTGCGCTACTCCTACGCCTCCGAGCTCCCCGACGGCGTCCGCGACCTCGCCGTCCGCTTTGAACGAGAGGTCGGCCTGGTCAGCGGCATCGCCGATTTTTCCAAGCTCTCGGCGAACGGCGACTCGCCTGGCCGGCTGCTGCTGATGCTGCTCAGCGGCGAACGGAAGTTTGAAGCCCGCGTGCGCTATGTCGGCGCCCGCGGCATGGCCCGCGTCGATGTGGAGTCGTTTTTCGTCGACGGCCGCGACATGAGCGGCCCGCTGCTGAACTGGCTCGTCAACTCCTTCGTCGCGCCCCGGATGGAAGGCTTCGAGCTGGGCCGGCCGACGCCGCTGAGTCACAACCTCGAAGAGGTCCGGCTTGAGCCCAACCGCGTCGTCATCGTCGCCGCCGACACCTTCGCCGAGCGCTAGGCCCAGGGTTTGGCTGGTGGCGCAGGCGCCTACGCCCGCCGCCTCGACCCCCAGGTCGAGGCCCGGAAAGCCCTTCGCCGATTCCGTAAGTGGAAATTTGTACCGATTTGGACACGGGCGCTCAACATCTGTGTCTAAGCAACCACATTTTTTCTCGGGCTAATCGTTTACCATCAAGAGTTTACGGAACGGCCCTCCGGGTGCTTTCCTTAAAGACAAGCCGCAATGCACTTGGACCAGAACCGCCCTCCTTACTTCGAAGCGACCGTCGACCGGACGGTCGAGGCCGAGGGGGTCGGGCTGCACAGCGGCGCGACTGCCAAGCTCCGGATCGGCCCCGGCCCGGCCGGCTCCGGTATCGTATTCGTTCGCACCGACCTCAACGGCTTTCAACTTCGCGCAAACTGGAAGCACGTCGCCAAGGTCAGCTACGCCACCAGCCTGATGCGGCAGGGTGTGCTGCTGTCGACCACCGAGCACCTGCTCAGCGTCCTCTACGCGTTGGGAGTGGATAACGCCCGCATCGAGATTGACAACCTCGAGGTGCCCATCCTCGACGGCAGCGGGATGCCCTTTGTCGAGCTGATCGAAGCCGCCGGGCGCCGCGAGCAGCGACGCGCGCGCCAGTACGTGGCCGTCACCCGAACAGTCGAGGTGCGCGAAGGCGCCAAGCGCGCGGCCATCGAGCCGTCCGATCGCCTGGAGCTGGTCTGCGAGACCTTCTTTGACCACCCGGCCGTCGGAGCGCAGCGCTGGGAAGGGGCGATGACCCCGGAGGTCTATGCTCGGGAGATCGCCTCGGCGCGTACATTCGGCTTCGAGCAGGACCTGGAACAATTGCGCTCGATGGGGCTGATCCGTGGCGCGACCCTCGACAACGCCGTCTGCTTCGGCCCCGACGGACCGCTCAACGCCGGCGGCTTGCGCTTCCCGGACGAATGCTGTCGCCACAAGGCCCTGGATCTGCTCGGCGATCTGGCGATGATCGGACGGCCGCTGCTGGGCCGCATCGTCGCCGAACGCGCCGGACATGCCATGCACATCGCGCTGGTGCGAAAAATCATGAGCAATCCGAGCTGTTATTCCCTGGTGGAGGCCCCGGCTCAGCAAGAAGCCGCCCTGGCGGTCTGACGCCGGGCGACCCTCCCCGCCATCCTCGGCAGGCTAAAATGAAGCCCCGGCCCCCCGCATGGAACCCACGCACGCCCCCCGTCTCTTCCTCATCGACACCTACGGGCTGATCTTCCGCGCCTACTACGGCCGCGCCCGCGCCGCCGTGCCGTCCATGCGCACCTCGGCCGGCGAGCCCACCGAGGCCGTCTACGTCTTCGCCAACATGGTCCGGCGGCTGGTCCGCAACCACAAGCCCGACTACGTCGCCGCCGTGTGGGAGGGCGAAGGCCCCACCTTCCGCGACGAGGCGTTCGCCGACTACAAGGCCAACCGCGAGGCCACGCCCGACGACCTGATCGCGCAACTGCCCCAAATACGCAGCCTGCTCGACGCCATGCGCACCCCGGTCGTCGCCAGCGACGGCTATGAGGCCGACGACGTCATCGGAACCCTCGCCAAACAGGCCGCCGACCACGATGTCGACGTCTTCATCATCAGCTCCGACAAGGACCTGATGCAGCTCGTCGGCGACCGCGTCAAGTTCCTCAACCCCATGAAGGACGACACGATCTACGACGAAGCCGGCGTCAAGGAGTTCATGGGCGTCGAGCCGCTCCAGGTGATTGACCTGCTGGCCCTTAAGGGCGACGCGGTCGACAACATCCCCGGCGCGCCCGGCATCGGCGACAAGGGCGCCAAGCAGCTCATCGAAGAGTACGGCTCGGTCGAACAGGCCATCCTTAATGCGGAACAAGTCAAGCGCAAGGCCTACCGCGAGAGCCTGCAGAACAACGAGGACCAGATCCTGCTCAGCAAGCGTCTAGCGACCATCGCCGTCGACGCGCCTGTCGCGCTCGATCTCGAAGCCCTCGCCGTCGCCGACCCCGACATCGACAAGCTGCGCGACCTCTACACCAAGCTCGAGTTCCACAGCCTGCTCAGCGAGCTCGCCCTCCCCGAGGATCAGAAGGACACCGAGACTACGACTTGCGAGTCAGCCGAGTCGTTCGAGAAGTGGCTCGCCGACCAGCCGGAAGGACCCCTGACCGTGGTCGTCAACTTCCCCGACAGCGCTATCGAGACCGGCGGCGTGGCGTTCGCCGTCCAGGCCGGGGCGGCGGCGTTTGTCCCCGCGGCGGAGGTGGAGTTTGTCCGCGGCATCCTGGAGGATTCCAAGAAACCGAAGCGCGTCCACGACTGGAAATCCACGCTCAACGCGCTGCGCAAGCGTGGCGTCGAGCTCGCCGGCGTCGCCGACG
>CAYOPA010000211.1:0-5838 GCA_964405625.1 uncultured Bryobacterales bacterium | reverse complement strand
TTCCATGCGGTCATCTGGTTTCACACGCCTCACCTGCCCGTGGTGGCCGGGAAAAAGCACCTAAAACTATACGCAAACTCTGAAAAACAGATTCAACATTATTACGGCTGTATCACCGCGATGGATGAGCAAATCGGCCGGCTGCGCGACGATTTGCAATCGCTGGGCGTCGCCGACGACACCATGCTAGCCGCCTTTTTGGCGGATTCCAGCCGCACCGACTACTCACTCGAAAAAACCGTCGCCCGCAAGCTCGGCGCCCAGCTCGGCGACGACCTGGGCCGAGCCGCCGATCTGGTCCGCGCGCTGGCCGAGACGCTGGCGCCGGAGATTGAGCGCTTCGAGCTTGAAGAGGTCTACCGCGGCATCGAGATGCCGTTGGCGCCGATCCTGGCCGCCATGGAAGAGGCCGGCGTGCTGGTCGATCCCAAGGTGCTCGCCGGACTGTCGGACGAGCTCGCCCGCGACATCCTGGCGCTGGATCAGGAGATCCACGAGCTGGCCGGAGGCCACGCATTCAACATCGCCTCCACCAAGCAGCTCGCCGACGTGCTCTTTGACGATATGGGCCTGCCCGCCCCGCCCCGGCGCGGCAAGACCAAAGCGCGTTCCACCGCCGCCGACGTGCTCGAAGGCCTGGCCGCGGACTATCCCATCGCCCGCAAGATCCTCGACTACCGCGAGCTGACCAAGCTCAAATCCACCTACATCGACGCCCTGCCGCACCAGATTAACGCCGCCGACGGCCGCATCCACACCACCTTCAACCCGACCGGCTCGGCGACCGGCCGGCTGTCGTCGTCGGACCCGAACCTGCAAAACATTCCCATCCGCACCGAGACCGGCCGTCGCATTCGCGGCGCCTTCATCGCTCCGAAGGGCAGCCTGCTGCTCGGCGCCGACTACTCGCAGATCGAGCTGCGAGTGCTGGCCCACGTCTCCGGCGACAAGACCTTGCTGGAGGCGTTCGGCAAAGGCGAGGACATCCACACCCGCACGGCCGCCGAGGTTTTCGGCGTGCCGCCGATGATGGTGGGCCCCGAGGAACGCCGCCGCGCCAAGGCCGTGAACTTCGGCATCGTCTACGGCCTGAGCCCGTTCGGGCTCTCCAACCAGCTCGGCATCCCGCAAAAGGAAGCCAAAGCCTACATCGACGCCTACCTGGAGCTCTACTCCGGCGTGAAGAAGTACATGGACTCCACCATCCGGCAGGCCCGCAAGGACGGTTACGTCAAGACAATGTTCGGCCGCCGTCGGCCGGTCACCGACCTCGATAGCAAGAACCCCTCGGCGCGGGGCTTCGCCGAGCGCATCGCCATCAACTCGCCCATCCAGGGCGCGGCGGCGGACCTGATCAAGCTGGCGATGATCGAGGTCGATCGCAGCCTGCGCGCGGAGAAGCTCAAATCCCGCCTGCTGTTGCAAGTCCACGACGAGTTGCTGCTGGAAGTCCCGACCGATGAGGTCGAGCCGGTTAGCGCCCTGGTCAAGCGTGCGATGGAAGAGGTCCATCCGCTGGCGGCGCCGCTGGTCGCCGAGGTCAAAACGGGCCAAAACTGGCGCGACTTGAAGGGTTTTTGAGTAGTCCCAATCCCGTCGTACAAGTGGATTTTTGGGCTTTGGCATAACCCAGCTTTCGGTCTACCCGAAGCGGCAACCCGGGCGCGGCGCGAGCCCGCGATCGGCTCGGCGACGTTGAGGTGGGAGGCCCAGGGCGCCCTGTTAGTCTGCACGATCCGGCTGCGCAACCTCAGCGCCGACGGCCTGCAAGCGGTGGGCCCGCGGCAGCTTGATTCGGGCACGGCGGTATTTGTCTCCGGCGCCCGCTACTAGTGCGCCGCTGGAGCTCCGCAGCGACCCCTACCCCTCCAGCCACAAAGCTCCTTGCAGCCGGACCGTCACGGTGGCGTAACCGCGCGGCCGGTGAAAATTCAGATACGGGTTCATGTACGCCGTATAGAACTTTTGAAACGCCTCGGCGTGCTCGGCCGCGATCGCTCCGTAACCGATCTGCTTGCGGATCACCACGCCGCTCTTGCCCAGCAGCATGCGGCTTTCCGCCTTCAAGCTCATCCCGTATTGGACAGCTCTTCCGGTCGGCCAGGCACGCTAAACTTGTCCCGATGGACCCGTTCGACCTTATCCTCATTGGCGGCGACGTTTTCACCCCCGCCGGGCTCGTTTCGACGAACATCGGCGTGCGGTACGGCCGCGTCGCCGCGCTCGGCGACCTCGCCGGAGCTGACGCCCCCGAGATCGTCGACATCACCGGCCTGAGTGTCCTGCCCGGCGTGATTGACACCCAAGTCCACTTCCGCGAGCCCGGCCTGGAGCACAAGGAGGACCTCGAATCGGGCTCCCGCGGCGCTGCGCTCGGCGGAGTGACGGCCTTCTTTGAGATGCCCAACACCAAGCCCGCGACGACCACGCGCGATGCTCTGGAGCACAAGCTCCGGCTGGCAAAAGGGCGCGCCTGGGTCGATCACGCCTTCTTTATCGGCGCGACGGAGTCGAACATCTCCCGGCTCGGCATGCTGGAGCTGCTGCCCGGGTGCGCCGGCGTCAAGCTCTTCATGGGCAGCTCCACCGGCGACCTGCTCGTCCACCAGACCGGTGCGGTGGCCGGCGTTCTGGGCAGCGGTTTCCGGCGTGTGTCGGTCCATAGCGAGGACGAGGAGCGTATGCGCGAGCGGCGCCACATGGTTGAGGGCGGGGCGTCCGTCACCATGCACCCCGCCTGGCGTGACGCCGAGGCCGCCATCATGAACACCCGGCGGCTGCTCGAGCTCGCCGCCGACGCCCGCCGACGCGTCCACGTCCTGCACATCACCACCGCCGAGGAGATGCAGCTCCTGGCCGACGCCCGCGACTTCGCCACCGTCGAGGTCACACCCCAGCATCTCACCCTCTCCGCCCCGGAGTGCTACGAGGCGCTCGGCAGCCGCGCCCAGATGAACCCGCCCGTCCGCGAGGAGCGGCACCGCCTGGCACTGTGGCGCGCCTTGGAGCAGGGCGTGGTGGACGTGCTCGGCTCCGACCACGCTCCGCATACGCTCGACGAAAAGAAAAAGCCTTACCCCGAATCGCCCTCCGGCATGACCGGCGTGCAGACGCTGCTGCCCATCATGCTCGACCACGTCAACAAGGGCCTGCTGAGCTTGGCGCGGCTGGTGGACTTGACCAGCGCCGGTCCCGCGCGCATCTTCAACATCGCCGGCAAGGGCCGTGTGGCCGTCGGCTATGACGCCGATTTCGCCATCGTGGACCGCGCCGCCGAGTGGGCCATCACCGACAAGTGGATCGCCTCGAAATCCGGTTGGACGCCGTACAACGGTCGGCTGGTGAAGGGAAAGCCCATCCACACCGTCGTACGCGGCAATTTTGTGGTACGCGACGGCGCCGTGCACGGCGAGCCGATCGGCGAGCCGGTGCGCTTTCTGGAAGCATTGGACGGCCTGGCGGAGTTGGAGTCGCCGGAGCTGCGCTACGATCTGTAGGGATCATGCTGGAAAGACCCCGCCGCAACCGCCGCTCCGCCTCGATGCGGGCTCTGGTGCGCGAAACCACGCTGTCGGCGTCGGATTTCGTGCTGCCCGCCTTCGTCGAAGTAGGAGAAAATAAGCGGACGCCGATCGCCTCCATGCCCGGCATGGCGCGCGTCTCCGTGGACGAGCTGGTGCGGGATTGCGCCGAGGCTTTCGGGCTTGGCGTGAAGGGCGTGGCGCTGTTCCCGGCGCTGGATGACGCGCTCAAGGACCCCACGGGCCAAGAGTCCGTCAACCCCGACGGCCTGCTGCAACGCGCCATTCGAGCGCTCAAGAAGGAGGTCCCCGAGCTGCTCGTCATCACCGACGTGGCGCTCGACCCCTATTCCAGCGACGGCCACGACGGGCTGGTTCGGGACGGCCAAATCTTGAACGACGAGACGCTGCCGCTGCTGGCCGGTATGGCCGTGGCGCAGGCCGAGGCCGGGGCCGACGTGGTGGCGCCGTCGGACATGATGGACGGCCGCGTGGAGGCGATTCGCGACGCGCTCGACAGCGAAGGTTTCTCCGCCGTGGCCATTTGTAGCTACTGCGCGAAATATGCGTCGGCTTTTTACGGGCCTTTTCGCGATGCGCTGGACTCCGCGCCGAAGTCCGGCGACAAAAAAACCTACCAGATGGACCCGGCGAACCGTCGCGAAGCCGTGCGGGAGATTGAGCTCGACGAGGCCGAGGGCGCCGACTGGATCCTCATCAAGCCCGGCCTGCCTTATCTGGACGTGGTGCGGCTGGCGCGCGAGCAGACCCATCTTCCCGTGGGCGTCTATCACGTCTCCGGCGAGTTCGCCATGCTCAAGGCGGCGACGCAAAACGGTTGGCTCGATTACGACGCCTGTTTGCTCGAAACTCTGACCGCCTTTAAGCGCGCCGGCGCCGATATCATCTTCACCTACGGGGCGGTGGACGCCGCCCGCCTGCTGGCTCGCTAGTACAATGGCCCCCGAACCGCCGGGCTGGAGATGGGGACCGTTCACCGCGCGGCTGCCCTTCCTGCACCTGCGCCCCCAGGGCCAGGAGCTTGTCCAGGGTCTGCTGGTGGCGGCCACCACGGGCTTGGCTGTTACGCCGATCTACACTGAGCTGTTCGGCATGGATTTCGAGACGGCCGTGGCGATGGTCGTCGTCCAGAGCCTCATCATCTACTCGGCCTTCCTGCTCTTTGGCGAGCCGTTCTGCCCCGGCTGGCTGACCCCGGCGCTGCCGCTGGTACTGCTGCAGACGGCCGCCTATCCCACCGCCGCCGAGCGGATCGACTTTGTCAACGCCGTGGTGCTGACCGCCGCCGCCGGATTCCTGCTTTTCGGAGTGACGGGGCTGGGGCGGCGCTTTATCCAGGCGATTCCGAGAGTGTTGCGGGCCGGGATCATCCTAGGGGCGGGCGTGGGCGCCTTTTATGGGGAGACGCTGCCGCGCTCGGGCGGGCGGTTGCCGCGGTTGGAGGCCTATCCGCTCTCGATCGCGCTGGCGGCGGGCGTGACGGTGTTGCTGCTGTACTCCCAGCCGTTGCGGGAGTGGCGCATGCAGTCGCCCGTTGTCGCGTTCGTGTCGTCGCTGGGCGTGGCTCCGGGCTTCTCGTTGGCGATGCTGATCGGGCCTTGGTTCGGGGAGATCGACTACTCGGGCTTGCGCGATGGCTTCGACGGGCTGCTGTTTGTCCCCAACTTTGGCGGCTTGCCGGCATTCAGCGTCCTGGGCCGGGGATTGCCGCCGGCGGAGATGTATCTAGCGGCGTTACCGCTGGCGCTGACCGCTTACATCGTGGCGGTCGGCGACCTGATCACCGGGGAGGGCTTGGTGGGCGACGCGGCCCGCGAGCGCCCGGACGAGTCGATTGTCTTCGATCGCCGTCGCTCGCACCTGGTTTTGGGGTTCCGCAACGGGGCCGCCGCGTTGCTGGGCGGGCCGTTTGTCCCATTGCAGGGGCCGTTGTGGGCCGGCGCGACGGTGATCGTCACCGAGCGCTACCGCCGCGGCCCGCAAGCGATGGGCACGCTGTTCAGCGGCATCGCCAGCTACTACATGATGGGGTTTCCCGTGCTGTACTTTTGCGCGCCCGCGCTGGCGCTGTTTCGGCCGGCGCTGGACGTGGCGTTTTCGCTGACGCTGCTGCTGACGGGCTTTGCTTGCGGCGGCTTGGCGATGGCGATGACAAAGGACCGGCTGGAGCGGGGGCTGGCGCTGGCGATTGCGGCGGCGATCACGTTCGGCTCGCTGGCGGCGGGGCTGGCGCTGGGGTTTGTGGCGACGGCGGCGTTGCTGGGCCGGGGGGCTTGGCGCGGACATGGGGATTGAC
>CAYOPA010000210.1:2752-8971 GCA_964405625.1 uncultured Bryobacterales bacterium | reverse complement strand
CGGGCGCAGTATTTCGCCGGCGTCCTGCCGAAGGGCGAAGCGGACCGGTTTTAGTCCGGCGCCTCACTGAGCCACGTCAGAACCCATTCGTAGAGCCGATCGGTCCCATCGGCGAAATCCAGTATGACGTCCGCCTCGCGGGCGCCGGGGGCGCTGCGCAGGCTTCCCTGTTCGGCTCCCCACAGCTCGACTTGGAGCGGGATGCGCCGCGGCTGCGCGAACAGCTCGGGCGCCAGGACCGCCGCGGCGGCAGTCACGTCCCACAAACGGTACAGCGGCTGCTCGCGGATCAGCGCGTAGGCATGGGCGGCGAACCGCCCGGCCGGGGTGGTCAACCGGGCGAGCTCGGCGAGAAATCCGGAATCAAGCGGGACGCGGTCGGTCAGATCGAGTGGCACGATCGTCAGCGGGATCGCGGTCTGCCGCAATAGCCAATCGAGGGCGAAGGGGTCGGCGTGGGCGTTCCACTCCGCGCGGCGGTTCGGCGGCAGGCCGGGCAGCGTTTGGGGATCGAGATTGCCGGGAACGTCCAGCGCCCCGCCGCACCAGACGATTCGCTGAATGCGGCTGTGGAGCTCGGGCGCCCGCTCCAACGCCAGCTTGACGGGAGTCAGCGGGCCCAGCGCCAGCACGGTCGCCGGCTCTTCGGCGAGGGCTTGCCGCAGTCGCTCTTCGCCGTCCGGACGGTCGGGCGGAGGAGGTGCGGCGAGGCCCTCCAGGGCTTCGATGGCCTCCAATAGCAACGAGTCGCGGCGATACTCCCAGGGGAATTGGTTCCAGGGGCGAGCGTCGCTCAAAGAGCACGGCCCGGCGTCGCGGCCCAGCAGGCGGAGGATCTTCGCTTGTGCGGACCAAGCGGGCTCGGCCAGGCAGTCGGCATGGATCAGAGAGACGCCTCGCAGCCGGATCTCGGGCGCCGAGGCCAGCAGCGCGAGCGCCACCAGCTCGTCAATGGCGCCGTCGTGGCTGACGAACAGGCCGGGGCTCACCACTCGTTGTACGGCGATCCGCTGAGCCCGACACGGTCCGAGCCGCTGCGCACGTCAAAGACGCCGCTTTGGCCGGTCGGTCCGGAATCGGTGATGACTTCCCAGGAGTCGCGCGATTCGGTGAAAGGGTCCAGCGGAACCTCGCGCAGGTAGCCGTCGCGCACGAGGTCTTCGAGCGACTGCGGAGGCTCTTCGCGGTCGTAGGTGTACTGATCAATCACCGAGCGCATGGTGAAGAGGTTGTTCATCAACACGGCCTCTTTGGCGCGCACGATCGAGGTGGTGTAGAAGGGGACGGCGATCGCCAGCAGGGTGACCACGATCGCCATCACGACCATGATTTCGACCAGGGTAAACCCGGAATTTCGATTGCCGCGCAGCCGCATCGCCAACCTACCACTCACTGTATCGAGTCCCGTCCAGAGCGGTGTCCATGCTCATTGAAAAGACGTCGAAGACGTTCTTGCCGCCCCAACTCATGGAGTCGGGGGAATCGCTCACCGAGCGCATGCCCCACTCGGCGCGGCCGGTGATGGGGTCAGTCGGGATCTTGCGCAGGAATCGCATCTTCTTTTCCCCTTCGTCTTCATCGCCGCCCTGGCCGCCGCGGGCCCCAAAGCCTCCGCGCGATCCCGTCGCGCCGGTTTTGGACGAGCCGCCGCGCGATCCGAAGCCGCCCGCTCCGCCGCGGTTTCCGCCAAAACCCTGGCCGCCCTGGGCTCCGAACCCCCCGCCGCCGCGACCTCCCATGCCGCCCATGCCTCCCTGCTGCATGCCTCCCATGCCTCCCATCCCGCCCTGCTGCATACCGCCCATGCCGGGCATACCGCCCATGCCGCCCATGCCAGCCGGTCCGCCCATCGCGCCCATGCCCCCGGCGCCCCCGGCGCTGACCTGTACGCCCTCGACGAGCACGTCGAGGCTTTCGGGGTAGCCGTGATTGTCGGGGTCGGCCTCGCCGAGCAGGCCGGCGTCAGCGGCGTCCTTGTAGCGATCGATGGCGGTGCGGATCTCTTCGAGGGCCATGCGCAGGCGACGCTCCTTCTCGCGCTGGACCTTCATCTTGGTCATCGGCAGCGCCATGGTGGAGAGCACCAGCAGGATCGAGAAGGCGACGATGAGCTCGACCAGGGTCAAGCCGGCCCGCCGGGAAGGCCGTCCTTGCCGGGTTGGGACGGGCGGGGTCATGGCGTCACTGTCACTGTCGCGCGGCCCGGGCCGACGTCGATAATCTGCTGCGTCGCGCTGCGGGCCCCGGTGGGCGTCACCAGCACGGTGGCTTGGCCGGGCGCCAGGGCCTCGAACGTCAGCGTGACCAGCACGCCGGAGCCGTCGGCGCCGCCGGTGCCGGGGAATCGTGAGATGTTCACCGCCGCCTGCCCGACCTGGTTGCGGATGTTGCGGGAAAAGATCAGATCCGTGGCCTCTTCGCCAGCCAGGAAGTCGCCCTTGACGATCTCGACCAAGCTGAGCTGCTCGCGGTTGTAGCGAATCCGCAGCGGCGAGCCGAAAAGTTGCTGGGCGCCGTCCACGTAGAGCTGCATGGTGATCGTCTCGCCGGTCTTGACGGAGATCGCCGGGTTGTCAAACCGCAATGTCGTGCCGGATCCGGCTGGTTGGGCGGGCTGAGCCGCCGGCTGCGCGGGCTGCGGCTCGACGGGCGCCGGGACCGGGGAGGTCGGATCGGTCGCGACGGGCGCCGGAGTCTCCGCCGGCTGAGGCGCTGCCGGCGCCGGCGCCGCGGGCGAAGCGGCCGCCTGGACGGGCTCCTTGGGCGCGGGCTGGATTGCTTGGCCTTGCTCGGGCAGCGCGCCCTCGCCATTGTCCTCTTGCTCGAAGCGGACGGTGAAGATTTGATCGGTGCCGGAGGCCACCGAGCGCAGGTTGGTGTCGTCGATGGTCGGCAGCCTGACGATGTGCGGAATCAGCACGACGAGAATTTCGTTCTCGTTCTGCTCTACCCTGCTGATGCTGAAGATGCGGCCCAGCAGAGGCACCTCGCCCAGGAAGGGCACGCCGGAGCGGGTTTTGAAGACTTGCGATTGATTCAGACCGCCCAGAATGCTGGCCTCGCCTTCCTCCAGGCGAATGTCGTGGCTAATGGTACGTTGACCGATGATCGGCTGCGAGACGCCGCCCAGGTCGACAAAATCGCGTACGTTCGAGATCTCGATCTCGACGTGCATGGAGATCTCGCGGTCGTTGTGGACTTTGGGCTGGATATCGACGTTGACGCCGACGTCCTGGAATGTGAACTGTGTATTGACCAGCGCGCTGACGCCGACGCCGGCGACGCCGGGCTGGAAGCTGCCGGTTGCGATCGGGATGCGGTCGCCGATACGCAGGCTGGCCTGCATGTTGTCTGAAGCCCGGATGCGCGGCGACTGCAGCAGGTTCGTGTCCGAGGCGTTGAACAGCGCGGTAAGCTGCGCGCCGGGTAGTGTTGTCACCCAGTCGTTGCCGTTGATCGTATTGAGGTCGCCGAGCCGGACCGAGCCCGCGCCTTCGCCCGATGCGTTGCGGTTGAAGCCGATCGGCAGGTTGATGCCGTTGCCGCCGCCCGAGACCGGGGAGATACCGAGCTCGCGAGTCCGAACGCGGGAAGCTTCCAGCACGAGCACGTCGATGATGACCTCGGGGCGCGCTTTGTCAATGTCATAGACAATTTTTTCGGCCAACGCCAGCTTGGCCTCGGTGCCGCGCAGAATGAGGGCGTTCATCGAGGTGACCGGGAACATTCGGCGGATGTCGGTGAGGCCGCGAATCGCGGTGACGATCTCTTGGAGCTCCTGCGGCGTGGCGACGTTGTTGAGGTAGATGGTTTTCACGATCTCCTCTTCGTACTCGCGGCGCTTGTTGGTGTTGTCGTTGGTGACGAAGATGGCGTTGTTGCTGATCGGCTTCCAGTAGGCTTTGGCGATCAGGCTGGCGTAGTCGAGCGCCTCAAACAGGGTGGCGTTCTGGATCTCGATGTCGATCTTCTTGTCGGAATAGTCGGGGTCAAAGAGCACATTCACGCCGGCGAGCTTGCCGATCGTCTCGAAAATCACCTGAGACTGCTCGCTCAGGGTGAGATTGATGAGTTGGGTGGAGATCGCCTTCAGCCGCGGCGGCTGGATCAGCGAATCGACCATGCTTTGACGTTGGGCGCGGTCCATGTCCAGGGCCGAGGCCATGAAGTCGTCGTCGGGGTCGTCGGTTTCCGCGCCGCTGCGCTTGTCGAGCAGCTCGCGGGTGCGTTTGAGCTGCTGGCTGGCGACGGTGGAGGCCGGGTCGAGCTCGATGGCGCGCTGAAACTCGAGCAGAGCCTCTTCAATCTGGCCCTGCTCGCGCAGCCGCCGGCCCAAGTCGACGTGCGCCTGACCGGCCACGAAGCGCAGCCGCCGCGCGGCGAGCTCGTAGCGGTGATCGGTGGGGTGCTCCAGGTACGCCTGTTCGGTCAGCCGCAGGGCTTCGTCGTAGTTCTTTTCGACTTCGGCTTGTCGGGCCTGGGCGTAGAGCTGCTTGGCCTTGCGCTCGCCGGCGTGCGCCGGCGGAGGGCTCAGCAGCGACGCGGCGAGCGCGACGAGCGGTAACGCGGTTGTCAAACGTGCGAATCTAACGAACAGACGCATGCGCAATTCCAGGTGAGGGGAGGGGGTCGCGCCGCCGAGCCGCCCCGCCCTGTGAAGGTTGACGCAGGCGCCGGCCCGGACGTGCAGTCGAATGAGCGATAAGAACGCACCGTCGAGCGACAGGATCAAGCTGGTGGCCGACAACCGCCGGGCGCGGCATGAGTACCACTTGATGGAGACCATCGAAGCGGGCGTCATGCTGACCGGCTCGGAGGTCAAGTCCGCCCGCGCCGGCAAGGTGCAGTTGCGGGACGCCTACGCCTCGGTCGACAACAACGAGCTGTTCCTGCACAACGCCCACATCAGCCCGTACGCCTGGTCGAACAACAGCAGCTACGATCCGACCACCGTGCGCAAGCTGCTGGTTCACCGCCGCGAGATCAATCGCCTGCTGGGCAAGACCCGCGAGAAAGGGCTGACCCTGGTGCCAACGAAGATGTACTTCAAGAACGGCAAGCTCAAGGTGGAGCTCGCCCTGGCCAAGGGCAAGCAACTCCATGACAAGCGCGAGGCGATCAAGAAGCGCGACCAGGAAGCCGAGGCGCGGGCGGCGATCTCGCCGCGACGGTACTAGGGCTCGCGGACGATACTGAACACGCAGTGGACGCCGCCGTTGTTGACTAAGCCCATGCGCGCGGGGATTGGGACGACCTCGTAGCCCGGCAACCGCTTCCGAATGAGGTCGAAGTAGCCCTCCTCGGGCTTGCCGAGGCCGTATGCGGGCATCAGAAGCGTCTTTTCGACGGCCAGCAGATTGATATAGCTGATCCCCGGCCAGGGCGGGTCTTGGTAGTCGGGATGCAGGTAGGGAATGCGGACGACCCGAAAGCCGAGGCCTTTCAACTGTTGCGCCAAGCGGTTGAGCTGCTCGTCGACTTTGGAGCCAACGCCCTGGTTGAGTTGCGTCTCCAGCAGGCCCAGCATCTGCCACGGCGCCCGGTCCTCGGACTCCTGGCTCGTCTTCATGTCCAGCACGCGGCGCGTTAAGTCCGGCTGGGACTCGAAGAGCTTGCGGCGGCCCTGCTTGTCGAAGCACTTCTCGGGCGCCCCCGGACAATTGGCGTCCAGGTAGGCGTCGAGCTCGACCACGGTTCTCGGGTCGGCGTCCAAGGGCAGCAGCGGGAGGGTTTTTCGGAGACTATCCGCGCGGTGCAGCAGCTCGGCCAAGCTGTCTGTGTTCCGGCCAAGCTCCCAGCGGGTCAGCGCACCAAGCGCGGCGTCGATCTCCTCAGCAGCCCGCCTGCCATATATTCGTTTGAGCTCATTCAACACTGCGCGAGCCAAACCCATGTCCCCGCGGACCGGCTCGGCAACAAGCGCGAGCCCTACGTCTTGGGTAAACGCGACCAGGTAGTCGGTGTGGGGCCCGATGTGGCTGAGGTCGATCGCCGAATCTGCGCCGAGCTCAACCTGTAGAACCCAGCCGAACTCTCGGGGTCTCAGCTCCGCCCCCCAATATTCCCGCACGGCGCTTCCGTAGAACAGAATCGTCTTGGACGGGTCGCGCGGATCGCGCGCCAGTTGGAGGTCGCCGCCTTCCCACGAAAGCTTGGAGCGCGCAAAGTGGTCGTCGCTAAAGGCGTCCAGCAAGGGGAGAAACCGATTGCCGTCCGCGG
>CAYOPA010000210.1:0-2742 GCA_964405625.1 uncultured Bryobacterales bacterium | reverse complement strand
CGGCGCGGCCCTCGTAGAGCCGGCGCGTGGTCAGCAGGCGAAGCTCGCCGTCCACATGGCCGGCCTTGACGAAGTCCTGGCCCCAGGGGTGCGAGTCCTGGGCGAAGCTATGAATGAGCTGGATGCGGTGGGGCGTGTCAGGAAAATGCCGCTCGAGCGCCGCCGGCCAGTGCTGGTCGCCGTAGTCGTCAACGATGCTCAAGGTCACGTCAAGCGGCCTGGGAATACGGGCTAGAACCGCCTTAACCACATCGAGGCTGTTGCCCGCGGGGCTGCGGTTGGCTACGAAGTCGTTTGGGTCGATCCCGCCGATGAGTCCGGTGATCGGGCGGTCGTCGGCGAGGGCGCGGAAGCCGGGGAGAGTCGGCTCGTAGTGAATGTGGCAGGCTTTGCGACCCTTGTAGCGCCGAACCAGGTCCTTCTCAAACGGGAGGCGCTTGGCGGCGAAAAAGGCTTCCAGCCGGGAAGCTTGGTCGGCGCAGGCGTACTGAATGGCTCCCGGTTCGGTGGCGTCCGGGAATTGGCGTACGTCGTCAATCCGCAACAGCTCGACGGGTTCCGCCGAGGCGCTGGTGTCCGAGGCTGCGGCGTCCGGTAGGGGAAGCGCAAAAAGGAGTGAAGCCGCAACAAGGAGTCGCCGGCAGAAATTCCAACTCATGAAGACCGCCTGATGGCAGTAAGAACGAGTTGTAGGACGCGCTCGTTACTCGTGGATTCAGGGGATATCGGGCTCGGCGGGCTTGACGTCGATGATGGCGCCCCGGGCGGTAAGGTCCTCGTGACGCTTTTTGCGCAACAGCGTGTGCCAGTAGTACAGCGCCAGAAGCAAAACGACCGTGTCGTCGGCCAGGCCCAGAACGGGGATGAAGTCCGGGATCAGGTCGATCGGGCTTGCCAAGTAAGCTCCCGAGGCCAGTGTGGCGAGGATGCGCTTCGCGATATCGATCATGGCCTTGCTCGTTAGACGACGGGACCGGGCAATTTGTTCCGTTTCCACGATCAGTGACGGCGGCAAGAAGGCGGGTGTGTAATAAAAAAACCCGAACCGCGTGTTGCGGTCCGGGCCGGGTACGGTTCACTGCCGGCGTCAGGCCTCGACCAGCTCGGCCTCAACGACGGTTGACTTGGTGAACGTGAGGCGATTCTGGTCGCCGTCGCGCTCGACCGTCATCGTGTCGCCCTCGCCAAGCTCGCCGTCGAGGATCTTGAGCGCCAGCGGGTCCTGGATCAGGCGCTGGATGGCCCTCTTGAGCGGCCGGGCGCCGAACTGCTCGTCGTAGCCGTCGAGCAGCAGCAGGTCCTTGGCCGATTCGCTGACTTCCAGAGTGATCTTGCGGTCGGCCAGCCGCCGCTTCAGGAAGGCGAGCTGCAGGTCGACGATCGTGTGCAGGTGCTCTTGGCTGAGCCTGCTGAAGACCATGATGTCGTCGACACGGTTGATGAACTCCGGCCGGAAGCTGCGCTGGAGCTCTTCCATCAGCCTGTCGCGCATTTCGCGGTGCTCATCTGTTTGGTTGTGGGTCACCGAGAAGCCGATCTTACCGTTCTTCTGGATGACGCTGGAGCCGATGTTCGACGTCATGATGATGACCGTGTTGGTGAAATTCACCGTGCGGCCCTTGCCGTCCGTCAGCCGTCCGTCATCAAGCACCTGCAGCAGGATGTTAAAGACCTCCGGGTGAGCCTTCTCGACCTCGTCGAGCAGGATCACCGAGTAGGGCTTGCGGCGAACGTGCTCGGTGAGCTGTCCGCCTTCGTCATAGCCGACGTAGCCGGGAGGCGCGCCGATCATGCGGGCGACCGAATGGCGCTCGCCGTATTCGGACATGTCGATGCGGACCATCGCCTTGTCGTCGTCGAACATGAACTCCGCCAGGGCGCGGGCCAGCTCGGTTTTGCCGACGCCGGTGGGGCCGAGGAAGATAAAGCTGGCGATCGGCCGGTTGGGGTCGCTCAAGCCGGCGCGGTTGCGGCGGATGGCATTCGAGACGTGCGCGACCGGCTCGTCCTGGCCGATGACGCGCTCCTTGAGACGCTCCTCCATGTGGACGAGCTTCTGCATCTCGCCCTCCAGCATGCGGCTGACCGGGATGCCTGTCCATTTCGCCACGATGCGGGCGATGTCTTCTTCGGTGACCTCGCCGCGGACGAGGCTGGAGTCGGTGTCGGCCGATTCGAGCAGCTTGGTCGCCTCTTCGAGCTCCTTTTCCTTGGCCGGCAGGCGGCTGTAGCGCAGCTCGGCGGCGCGGTTGTAGTCGCCGGCAATCTGGGCGTGCTCGACCTCCTTGCGCAGCTTCTCGTGCTCTTCCTTGAGGCTCTTCACCCGGTCGAGCAGGCCGCGTTCCTGCTGCCATGCCTCGCGCAGGGAGGTCGCCTTGACGCGAACGTCTTCGAGCTCGCTTTCGATGACCTTCAGGCGGTCCTTGGAGGCGCGGTCCTTTTCCTTGGTCAAGGCTTGCTTTTCGATTTCGAGCTGCATCACCTTGCGCTCAAGCTGATCCACCTCCACCGGGGCGGAGTCGATCTGCATGCGCAGCGTGGCGCCAGCCTCGTCGACCAAGTCGATGGCCTTGTCGGGCAGGAAGCGGTCGGCGATGTAGCGATGCGACAGCATGGCGGCGGCCACCAGCGCGGAGTCGCGGTAGCTGACCGAGTGGTGGATCTCGTAGGTCTCGCGGATGCCGCGCAGGATCGCGATGGTGTCCTCGACCGTGGGCTGGTCGACCAGCACGGTCTGGAAGC
>CAYOPA010000209.1:0-8990 GCA_964405625.1 uncultured Bryobacterales bacterium | reverse complement strand
TCGATCGGTTTCCTGGTGCTGGTGTACATCTACTTCATGGAAGACCGAACCCCGGCCAAGTGGATCATCGTTGCCCTGACGATCCCGGTCACCGTTTTTGCCAATGCCCTGCGCATCGTCGTGACGGGAATGGTCAGCGAGCAGGACCCGGTGCTGGCGCTGGGCCTTTTCCACGCATCGGCCGGGTGGGTGCTCTCCCTAGCCGGATTCGTGATCCTGATGGGGGTCCACGCCGTCGCGATGCGTCTGTTTGGTCCGGGCGCCGACGCAGGGCGCGCACCGGAGGTCGCCTCATGAAAGCGCGCACACTCTGGCTGACCGTGTTAACCCTCAGCTTGGCCGTCCAGGGGGTGGACTTCATCTTCCTGCGCGCGCAGGGAAACGGCAACGCGGCGTTCTCTCCCCAGTCGATTCCCACCGCGCTGGGCGGGTGGGAGATGCGACACGAAACGCGATTCGATGAGCAGGTCCTGGCCGCGCTTGCTCCGAGCGACTACCTGGTCCGCTACTACGGGCGCGACGGCGATCCGCGGAGCGTGGAGCTGATGATCGCCTACTTTCAGTCGCAGGCGGAGGGTTTTGGCCCTCACTCGCCACAGGTCTGCCTGCCCGCCTCGGGCTGGGAGCCGATTTCACACGAGAGAATCCGTCTCGCCGATGACCTGGGAAGCACATTCCCGGCCAACCGGTACCTGCTTCAGAACGGTCGCGCATACAGCTTGGTCCTGTACTGGTATCACAGCAGGGCGCGCGCCACGGCCGGCGAGATGCAAGCGCGATTGTGGCTTTCCTGGGACACCCTTGCGACCGGCGAAAATGAGATTTCCCTGGTGAGGGTGATCCTACCCCTCTCGAGCCCGGACGAGCCCGCCGCCGAGGAGACGCTCCGGGCCTTTGCCAGCAGCGTCTACCGGCTCTTGCGTGCCAGTTGGAGACCCAGCTAGAGTAGAGGAGCCGTGTTGGCCTTGAACCTTCGATTCGCGCTTTGTATGCTTGCAGCAGCGCTTCTAGCCGGTGCGGTCCGGCTACCCGCTCAAGAGCCGGCGAGGCGACCGGCGGCGTCCCGCGTCCAAGGGCTCAAGATATTCGTCTTGAGCGGTACGGAAGCCGTACACCGCCCTTCGACTAGTCTCTACAGCGAGGTCATCGTCGAGATTCGCGACGAGCAAGATCTGCCAGTGGAAGGGGCCAACGTCCGATTCGTCCTTTCGCGATCCGGTCCCGGCGGTACGTTCAGCGGTGAGCAAGAATACGTTACGCGAACGAATTCGAGCGGCCAGGCGACCGCCTTGGGTTTTGAACCCAACGGAATTGAGGGAAGGTTTCCAGTCGAGGTGATCGCGTCCCACGGAAGCCTGGAGGCTAGGACCGTCGTCTATCAGGTCAACTCGCTGAGCGAGGTCGGCGTCACGCGGCCGGCAAGGAGTAAGTTCCGCAAGCGGATGCTGATCGCGGGGATCGCCGCCGGAGCCACAACAGCTCTAGTCCTGGTCCTGCGAGGCTCGTCGAGCTCAGACGCGGTGACGCTGACGCCCGGCCCCGTGGTAATCGGAGGCCCGCGTTGAAGGCGTGGAAGCTGATCATGTGCGCCATCACAGTGGCCGCAACGTTGCCGGCGAACGAGCTCTCCGTCGGGGTCCAGCCTCCATCGTATTGGTTCGACGAGCAGAGCCGGTCGATTCGGCCCCTCGTAGGTCCGGGCGGCGCCGCCCGTCTCGACGCCTCCGTGATTTCTGAAGTCGACTTCGCCTCGGTTTCCCCAACCGGGCTCGCGGCTATCGTCCGCCGGGATGAGGAGTGGGCCTGGATCGACAAGCTCGACGGCGCGCAAACCAGCCTCGCGATCGAAATGCCACCGGAGCCGCTGATGATCCGCTGGGCGGGCCAAGCGCCCTGTGCGGCGGTGTACTCCGAGCCCACGCAAACGGTCTGGAAGATTTGCGCTGGCTCCGGCGCAGTGCAACAGTCCGGACCTCTATACCTAGGCGCCGGCTTTGCCGGGCTGGACTCGATGGAAATGAGCGGCGATGGCGTCTCCCTAATTGGAATCGCTTCGTCGGAGGCGGGAGCGGCGCTGCTGTACGCCCGGAACCTCTCGGGCTGGATCGTGGTGGACCAGCTTCCCGAAGGGGGGGCGGCCGTATTCCGGCGCCAGTCCCACGCCCTTTTGGTGGCGGACCGCGCTCGCGGGCAGCTGCGCGAAATGTCGATCCGATCCGGGTGGCCGAAGTGGAGCGGCCGAACCGCCGAGTTGGCCGAAATAGAGGGCGACATTGTGGCGATCCTGGAGGGCGGCTCACGGAATCTGGTGGGGGTGCTTGACGAGGGCGGGCAGGCATCGCTCTACTCCCTGGAAAGCGGGTTCCTTAGGACGCAACCTCTCGATACGCAATTGTCTCGCCCCATTCCGCTTGACATGGGCCGTTATCTAGCCGCTCCGGTCGACTCTCGCGGGACCCTCCATCTTTTTGACATGAACCGGGAAGAAATCGTCTTCTTTGTGCCCGAGGCGAGATAGTCCCGAACCCGCATGGCCACCTTATCTTCCAGATTCCTAAGTGTTTGTTTCGTCCTCTCGGTGTTGCTGACGCCCTTGCGGGCGCAGGTCGCGCTTCCTTTCGACTTGGCCGTGGAGCAGGACGGAAGCTTTACTCCGGTCGCCATTACCACGACCCTCACCTTGCAAGCGCCGGGGGTCAACCAGGAGGCGTCGCTGCGGCTGCGCATTCGGAACATCCGCTCCAGCGCGATTATGCTGACGGCTGTCAACGTGGTCGGGAGCAGATTCACCGTCGATGCCGGGTCGTTTCCAGCCCTTCTCCAGCCCGGAGGGAGCATAACGGCGACCGTTCGCTACTCGGCTGGGTCGAGCGTGCGCGCGGCTGGCGAATTGCTGATCTCCCATTTCGTGACCAGCCCGGCGGAAGCCCAAACCGCACGCCTCGCGATCGCCGGCGTCGCTCCCGAATTCCGAGTTTCCTATACGATCGGATCGAGCGGCGACGCGGCGGTAGTCACTCCGGGAGGACAGATCGCTTTCCCGCAGGCCCCGGTCAATTCGACCACGGTCGCCAACATGACGGTTCTCAATGCCGGGAGCGGCCCAGGCGCCATCCAGGGGGTTCAGGTAACAGGCTCCAGCTTCCGGACTCAGGGCCTTCCCGTCTTCCCGCTCGTTCTTCCGGCTTCCTCGGAGCTGCGATTTGTCGTCCAGTTCACTCCAGCCGCGCCAGGGCCGGTGGCTGAAGGCGGTTTCACCCTCCAACTCGAAGGCGCCACGCTGCAGGCGGTGATCACCGGCACGGGGGCGGCCTCCATGTTCACCTACGAGCTTATCTTGCCGAGCTCGGTGGCTCCGATGACTCCAGGCCAAAGAATTCCGCTCCCCGCCACTCGGGTCGGAGACACCTTACCGCTCTCGGTTCGGGTTACGAATGGCGGCAACACCGATGGCACAATCGCAGCGATCAGCGTCCTCGGGCCGGCCTTTTCCATCTCACAGGCGCCGATCTTGCCCGTCGCCATCCCTCAGCAAGGCTCCATCGTGTTTTCACTGAGCGTAACTCCACAAGAGCCTGGACCGGCCATTGGGCTCCTGCGCGTCGGAAACGACAGCTTCGATTTGGAGATCGTCGGCGAGGGGGCCCGGACGAGGTATTCCTACAGGCTGTCCGGTGTGCCGATCTCCGTGCTGCCACTCGAATCGGTCCGCTTTCCCACCGCCCGACTCGGCGAGACCAGCGAAGTGTTGTTTGAGATCCGCAATGACGGTAATCAAGAGGCGGTAATCCCGAATCTCGCGATCACGCCGGCCTCCGGCGCGTACTCGATTGCTGACGCCACGGGCCTTCCCATTCGGCTGCAGCCGGGTGAATCCAGCGCCGTCGCCCTGCTGTACTCCCCGACCACACTCGACGATGAGACGGCCACTCTGACCGTTGGAAGCGACTCGTTTGCCCTCGCCGGAACGAGCTCGCCGCCGCCGCCGCTGCCGCCATTTGCGATCTCGGGCGTTTCGGACCCGGTTCAGCAGATGGACCAACCGCTGGTTGGATTGTCGATCGAGGAACCTTATCCGGTCCTGCTCCGCGGCGAGCTGATTCTGAGCTTCGAATCGGCTGTCTTCGCCGGCGATCCGTCCATCCAGTTCGCTACCGGCGGAAGAGCCGCCGGATTTACGATCCCCGCTGGAGAGCGCGATGCCGTTTTCTCCAATGGCAGCAGCCGCATACGGTTCCAAACCGGCACCGTCGCCGGCAACATCGTCCTAACTCCCCGATTCACGGTCGGAACTTTCGTCTTGGGCTCGGAGGAGAGGCTTCGCGTTACGCTGCCCCCCTCGGCCCCGCGCCTGCTTTCGATGCAGTTGCTAGCGCTGACGGCTTCCAGCATGACCCTCGAGCTCACCGCCAGCACCCCTACTAGGTCCCTGGAAGCGCTCGAATTTGTCTTTACGTCGGCGCCCGGCTCGTCGAGGCCCCTTTCGGAGTCTACGATCCAGGTTTCGGTCAGCACCCTTGCCGACAATTTCTTCCGCTCGACCGCGTCGGAGACCGCGGGGGGAGTCTTTTTCGCGACCGTTCCCTTCGCTCTCAGCGTCGGTGGCGGCAACTTGCCGAATCTGGCGTCGATCGTCAGTCAGGTGACGGCTACCGTAGTCAACAGCCAGGGGCGGTCCAACGCCATTTCTGTTCCCATCCGATAGAAACCGCTCGACCGTCGACCGCAGTGAGGGATCGGCGCAACAGGCCGGCAATAGGCTGGCGGCGGCCTGCCACCCGCGTGGCAGCAGCAGCGGGCTAACGGACCAGGTCGCAATCCCGCTTACTTAGCCCCGGCGCTTGTGGGGGTTCTCCTGCTCAAACTCCGAACAGGGTACTAGGACGATCGGGTGATTGCGAAGCAGGGGAAGGGCTTGTACCCTCGTCGATACTAGGTATTTCCCCCTACGAGGAGTGAAGGTTCGATGCAAAACACGACAGTGTTGAGATGTCTCATCGCAGGCGATCAGGCGCTGCCCATTCAGTGCGCGGAGATCCTGACTGCCCGTGGTCACCAAATCGCCGGCGTCATCACGTCCAATCCGGCATTCCAACACTGGGCCTCCGAGCGCGGCATCGCGCATACCGGTCCCGAAGGGAATTTGGCTGGTTTTGCGCACCAACATCCCTACGATTCGCTTTTTAGCATTGTGAACGGGACCATTCTTCCGGATGAGTTGATCCAGGCGGCCAGCCGCGTGGCGATCAACTTTCACGATGGTCCGTTGCCCGGTCTGGCTGGATTCAACGTCACCAACTGGGCCTTGCTAAATGGCCGGAAAGAGCACGGAATCACCTGGCACCAAATGCAGACGCGCCTGGACGCCGGCCCCATCTACAAGCAGGTCCTGTTCGAAGTGGGCGACCAGGAAACGGCGTTTACCCTGAACGCGAAGTGCTACGAGGCGGCACTGCGATCGTTTCCCGAGCTGATTGAGGAGCTGGAGTCCGGGCGCGCCACCGCGATCCCCCAGGATTTGACGCAGCGAACCTACATCGGCCGCTTCAAGCGACCGGCGGCGTTCTGTTCCGTCGATTGGGAACAGCCGGCCGAATCCCTCGATGCGCTGTGTCGGTCGCTGGACTTCGGACCCTACCCGAATCCGTTCGGGCAGGCCAGGATCTGGGACGGCGAGGAGCTCCTGCGGTTCGGCTCGCTGGAGCTCCAGGAGACTTCCACTGAGCCCGCGGGCGTCTTCGCGGCGCTCCCTGACGGGGCGCTCCGCGTGGGTACGGCGACGCGGGACGTTATCATCCGCGGGCTGCGCCGCGCCAACGGCGACCCCTGGCGTCCAGCGAGCCAGGCCGGGAGCTTCCCACGGCTCGATCCGGTCGTGAGTCGGCGCCTCACCGAGCTCCACGCGGCCACTGCACGGCAAGAGCCGTTCTGGGTCGCCGCGCTCCAGGCGGCGGAGCCGCTCAACGCCGAGATCGACCTAGACCATTCCAACGGCCGACCTTCGGTCAACGAAATCCCCGTGGCGGTTCCAGCCGACGCGGACGGCTCCTCGATCGCCGGCGCCTATCTCGCTTTCTGGGCCAGGCTCAGCGGGGCGGCGTCATTCGCGGTCGGCCTCCAGGACAGCCGCGTCGAGGCTCAGCTCTCCGGCCTGCCGTTGGTGGCCGCCTCCATTCAGCCGCTGGTCGTGAAGGCGAGCCAGGATCAGACGGTGGCGGAGTTGCTCTCCTGGGCCGAGGAAGCCATCGCGCTCCAGGCCGCCAAGGGGCCCGTGCCGCTGGACCTGCCCGACCGCTACCCAGAGTTGCGCGACGCCGCCGGCCGATTCTCCCCGGAGCGTTGCGCCGTCGGCATCCGGATCGAGGATGACGAGCCCGTCGCGGCCCGCTTTACCCTCCCCGGCCTCGCACTGACCTTGATCGTGCCGCGGTCCGGCGGAGACTGCCGTCTCGCCTATGCCGCCAACCTGTTGGCCGAACCACAAGCCAAGCTCTGGGCCGAACGTATCGCGCACGCCATTCAAACCGCGCTTGCCAATCGTGACGCCAAGATCGGCGATCTCCCCAGCGTTTCGCCGCGCGAATGGGATCTGATCATCCAGCGCTGGAACGATACCGGGAAGGACTACGACGCCACCTGTTGCGTACACGAGCTGTTCGAGCGGCAGGCGCTTGAGCGCCCCAATTCGGTCGCCGTGGTGTTCGAGGGCCGGCAGCTCACCTATTCCCAGCTCAACCGGCGCGCCAATCAGGTGGCGCACTATCTGCGTTCCCTCCGCGTAGCTCCCAATCAACTGGTGGGGCTGTACTGCGAGCGGTCGATCGAGACCGTGGTGGGCATGCTTGGCGTGCTGAAAGCCGGAGCGGCCTACCTGCCGATCGACGCCGCTTTCCCCGCCCAGCGGCGCGCGATGATGATCGAGGATTCCGAAACGCGCGTGGTCGTCACGCAGCAGCGGCTGGCCGGCGGCGTCGAGCAACCTGGGATCCAACGGGTGATTCTGGACGCCGCGGAGTCTCCTCTCAACCAGATGCCCGAGACGAACCCGCCGCGCAGCGCGCAGTCGGGAGACTTGGCCTACGTGATCTTCACGTCGGGCTCCACCGGGCGTCCCAAGGGCGTCGAGATCACGCACCGTAACGCGGTCAACTTCTTTATTGCCATGGACGAGTACGCGGGCAAGGACCCCGGCGTATGGCTTGCCGTAACAAGCATTTCCTTCGACATCTCGGTCTTTGAGCTGCTGTGGACGTTGGCGCGTGGCTTCAAGGTAGTGGTCGCCGCCGAGGAGCATCGCGCCCAGGTGCTCAGACAAAGCCGAGCCGCCGCGGACCACAAACAGCTCGACTTCAGCCTCTTCTATTTCTCCTCGGATGAGGGAGAAGCTCGCGCGGGCGACAAGTACCGGCTCTTGCTCGAAGGCGCGCGCTTCGCCGACGCCAATGACTTTCGCGCGGTATGGACGCCGGAGCGCCACTTTCACGCTTTCGGCGGGCTGTATCCCAATCCAGCGGTGACTTCGTCGGCCATTGCCGCCATCACCAAGAAGGTGCATATCCGTGCCGGCAGCGTCGTGAGTCCGCTACACCATCCCGTGCGAATCGCCGAGGAGTGGTCGGTGGTCGACAATATTTCGAACGGCCGGGTAGGGATCTCCTTCGCCTCCGGTTGGCACGCCCGGGACTTCCTGCTGGCGCCGGACAACTACAAACGCGCCAAAGCAGTGATGTTCGAGAGCGTTGATGCGGTGCGGAAGTTGTGGAAGGGCGAATCGCTCACCTTCCCCGACGGGCTCGGAAATCCGGCCGAGGTCTCGATTCGTCCCCGTCCGGTGCAGCCCGATCTGCCCGTCTGGATCACTGCGGCCGGCTCCCCGGAGACGTTCCGTATGGCGGGCGAGCGCGGGTACAACATCCTCACGCATCTGCTGGGACAAAAGATCGAGGAAGTCGCCAAGAAGATCGAGATCTACCGTGCGGCGCGGGCCTCGGCTGGGTTCGATCCCGACGGCGGCTCGGTGACGTTGATGCTCCACACCTACGTGGCCGAGAGCCGGGAGAAAGCCCGGGAAGCGGTACGTGAGCCGATGAAACAGTATCTGCGCTCCTCGGCTGACCTGATCAAGAAGTCGCCGTGGTCTTTTCCGGCATTTGCGAACAAGCCCCAGGTGACCGATGGCGCCTCGCTCGATCTTTCGACCCTGACCGACGAGGAAATGGAAATCCTGCTCGAGCACTCCTTCGAGCGCTACTTCGAGACCAGCGGGCTGTTCGGGACGGTGGAGGAATGCGCGGCGATCGCCGACCGAGCTCGCGAGATCGGCGTCACGGAAATCGCCTGCCTCATCGACTTCGGCGTCGGCGCGGATCTGACCCTGGAGGCGCTGCCACTGCTTAACGCCGTCCGTCAGCGAGTCGCCGCGCCCCCCGATCAGAGAGCCGACTACTCGCTGCCGGCGCAGATCGCCATGCATGGCGTGACGCACATGCAGTGCACGCCCTCGCTCGCCAAGATGATGGTCGCGACGGAGGACTCGCGCGAAGCCATCACTCGGCTCGACCGCTTCTTCGTCGGCGGCGAGGCGTTGCCGGGCGCTCTGGCCTCCCAGATTGCCGAGCTTGCAGGGGGACGCGCCTTCAACATGTACGGCCCGACCGAGACGACCGTGTGGTCCACCGTTGCGGCCGTCGACGAGGATGTCACCATCGGCCGTCCGATCGCCAATACCTCCATCTACATCCTGGACTCTCAAATGCGTCCAGTCCCGATCGGCGTCACCGGCGAGCTCTACATCGGCGGAGACGGCGTAGCGAGAGGGTATTGGCGAAATCTCGAGCTCACGGCAAACAAGTTCCTCCCGAACGAGCTCCAGTCCGGCGGTCGCATGTATCGCACGGGCGATCTCGCGCGCTACCGGGTGGATGGTTCGATCGAGTTCCTCGGCCGCACGGACCACCAGGTGAAGATCCGGGGATACCGCGTGGAGCTGG
>CAYOPA010000208.1:0-8992 GCA_964405625.1 uncultured Bryobacterales bacterium | reverse complement strand
CCCAGCAGCATGCGGGTTTCCGCCTTCAGGCTCATCCCGTGTTGGAAACGCCTCCTCCCTTCAGGCTCATCCTGCATTGGATAATTCTGCGGCTGGACAACATCCTCACCTATGTGAAACATCGCATCACCATCGCAGCCAGTGAGGCGATCAACTCTCGGATCCAATGGGTCAAGCCCACCGCCCGCGGCTTCCGCAATCAACAGAATTTCATCAACGCCATCTACTTCCACTGCGGCGGCTTGGACCTCGATCCCGACGCCGCTACCCACTGAGTTCCCGGAAGAGCCTGTTTAGCTACTGGAACGCATGAAACAATGGACTTCTCCAATCCATAACCCGGTGTGTACCTTAGGATAGTAGCCCGTGGCAGAGGCGCCGATTTTCACGCGGCGATGGCGAACTGCGATCGGGTGGTGGCCGAGATCGGGTGCTCCGCTGGCCGGCGGCGGCCGGAGGTCGGCAACGGCGCGACGAGGGCCGCCCGCGTTTACGTGGCGGGCGCCCGCAGCTACCGGCCGTTGACCGCCTGTCCTGCTCCGAGTAAGCTGACGACATGCTCACTTTGCCGCTCAAACCGGAGACCGCCGCGCTGTTGGAGGAGCTGGCCAAGCTGCAAGGTCGCGACCCAGCAGAGCTCGCGCATGCAGCGCTGGACGACTGGTTGGAGCAGGAGCGCGAGGACTACGAGCAAGCCCGCCGTGGAATCGAGCGAGGCCAGGAAGACTTCCGGGCCGGGCGTTCGCGGCCGGCCCGGGAGGCTCTTGCCGACCTCCGAAACAAATATGCCATTCCGGGTTGAGCTTTCGGTGCAGGCCGAACGCGAGGCGGATGCCATTCTCGCTTGGTTGGAAGAGCAAGGAGCCGGACGAACTGGAATCGATTGGGTCCTGGCCCTCGAAGACGCTGTCTTGTCGTTGGAGCGAATGCCGGCCCGTTGCCCGCTCGCGATGGAAAGCAAGAGCTTCCCGTACGAAGTGCGCGAGCTTCGGTACGGGCGCAAGCCCCACGTCTATCGAATCCTGTTCAGCATCCGAGGCGAAGTTGTCGAGATCCACCACATTCGACACGCCCGGCGCAGACGGATCGCGTAAGCCATCGTCTTGCGCACCCGCCGGCTTAAAGCCGGGCGGCTCATGGACGGGCCGAGTGGACGTGGATTGACCGCCGGGGTGAACCCGGCGGCTCATTTGGTAAACTGGCCCTTCCAAGGACCCCGAAAACCCCATGCGCAAAAAAGTAACCGTTATCGGAGCCGGCAACGTCGGCGCCACCACCGCTCTCTTCCTCGCCGACAAAGAGCTCTGCGACGTTGTTCTCGTCGACATCATGGAGGGCGTTCCTCAAGGCAAGGGCCTCGACATCCTCCAGGCCATGCCGGTCGAAAAGCGCGACGTGCGTGTCGTCGGCACGAACGACTACGAGGCGACCGCCAACTCCGACATCATCATCCAGACCGCCGGCTTCCCGCGCAAACCGGGCATGAGCCGCGACGACTTGCTGATGAAGAACTACGAGATCGTCAAGGCCTGCATCTCCGAGGCCGCCAAGCGCTCGCCCAACGCCATCATCATCGTCGTGGCCAACCCGCTCGACGCCATGTGTCAGGTCGCCTACAAGGTTTCGGGCTTCTCCAAGAACCGCGTGGTCGGTATGGCCGGCGTGCTGGACACGGCCCGTTTCCGCACCTTCCTCGCCGAAGCCTGCGACGTCTCGGTGGAGAACGTCACAGCGTTCGTCCTCGGCGGCCACGGCGACACGATGGTGCCGCTGGTGCGCTACACCTCCGTCGCCGGCATCCCGATCACGGAATTGCTCGATGAGGAGACGCTAGACAAGATCGTCGACCGCGCCCGCAACGGCGGCGCCGAGATCGTGGCCTATCTCAAGACCGGCTCCGCCTTCTACGCCCCGGCCGCCTCCACCGTCGAGATGGTCGAGTCGATCCTGAAGGACAAGAAGAAGGTGCTGCCGTGCGCGGCCTATCTGGAAGGCGAGTACGGCGTCAATGGCCTGTTCGTCGGCGTGCCGGTCAAGCTGGGCGCCCGCGGCATCGAGAAGATCTACGAGCTCAAGCTCGACGACGCCGAGAAGGCGGGCCTGCAAAAGAGCGTCAACGCAGTGCAGGAGCTGGTTACGGTTCTCGAACCGCACCTGGGCTGAATCGCACATTCCGGGTGAACGCATTTGCGCTTGCCCCCGATGTTTAGTAGGGTATGGAGCGTACCGGCGGAACAAATCTGCCGGCGATCCACGGAGGACTACTGAATGATGAAGAAAATGTTTGCTCTGCTGAGCATGATGCTCCTCACCGCCGGTCTTAGCTTTGCCGGTGAATGGACGGGCTATGTGACCGATGCGAAATGCGCCCATGCCGGCAAGGCCGGCGCGGCACATGCCGGTTGCGCCAAGGGCTGCATCAACGGCGGCGAAGCTGCCGTGCTTGTTGACGACGACGGCAAGATCCACGAAATCGCCAACCAGGATAAGATCAAGGAAATGGCGGGCGAGAAGGTGAAGGTCACCGGCACGATGGCCGACGGCAAGATCACCGTGGAAACGGCTGAGAAAGCCAGCTAGCCAAGCTTAACGCTTGTAAACTTTCAACCGCCCAGGCGCTTAGTGCGTCCGGGCGGTTTTGTTTGCGCCCGCCCGCACGGTGGACGCCGATGCGGTGTTTCACCGGCATTTAGCCAAACCGCTCACCGATAAAAATACTCCACCAAGCTCATCGGCAGCGCCGGCGCGTAGGTCATCAGCAACAGTACAAACGTCAGCACTGCGATGAACCAAAGGTTCTCGCGCGTTACGTCCCAAATGTCGGTCTTGGCCACCGAGCAGGCCGTCACCAGCACCGAGGCCACCGGCGGCGTCTGCTGCCCCACGGCCAGGTTCAGAGTCACGATCAGGCCGAAATGGACGGGATCGATGCCGGAGGCATGGACCAAAGGCATTACGATCGGCACCACCAGGATGATCGCCGCAGCCGAGTGCAGGAACATCCCGATCAAGAGGAAGAAGACGTTGAGCAGCGCCAGGATCGCCCACCTGTCCGTCGTCAGTTCCATCAACATGGCCGCGAAGCGCTGCGGCGCCTGCACTTGGGTCAGGTAGTCGCCCAATAGCCCGGAGGTCGTCACCAGCAACATTACGACCGCCGTCTGGACGCCGCCGGTAATCATCGCCCGCCGCAGCCGTTCCCAGCTCAGCTCGCGGTAGGCGAGTCCGCCGATCAGCAGCGCCGCCGCCACGGCCAGCCCGGCGCCCTCGGTCGCGGTCACCCAGCCGGAGAAGATACCGCCCAACACGATGATCGGCAGCAGCAGAGCCCAGGCCGCGTCCTTGAACGCGGCCACGACCTTGGCCCACTCAAAAGAGCCTTCCACCGGATAGCCCCGTTTGCGCGCGATCGCGTAGGCCGTCGCCATCATCAATATGCCGCCCAACACTCCCGGAACGATCCCGGCGACAAACAGCTCCACCACTGAAGCGCCGGACATCACCGCGTACAGGATCATCGGCAGCGATGGCGGGATCACCACCGCCAGCGTCGAGGCCGACGAGGTCACCGCGGCCGCGAACGGCGCCGGGTAACCGCGTTTGCGCATCGCCGGAATCAGGATCGACCCCAGCGCCGCCACGCCCGCCACCGCCGAGCCGGAAATCTCCGCCAGCAGCATCGACGAGCCGATCGTCACCATCGCCAGCCCGCCGCGTACAAAGCCCACCAGCGACGACACAAACGCCAGCAGCCGCTTGGAGATGCCGCCGGTGTTCATGATCGCGCCCGCCAGGATGAACAACGGGATGGCGATCAGTGTAAAATTCGTCGCGGAGTCCATCAACGTCAGTCCCATATTGGGAATCACGTGCGGCCCCCAGGTCAGCGTCATGGCGGCCACGGCGACCAGCCCCAGCGCCACGCCGATAGGCACATCGATGGCGATCATCGCCAACATCGCGACCAGCATCACCAGCAGGCTCATTCCTCAGCCTCCACGGCATCCTGCTCGCCTTGCAGCCAAGCGGCAAATGCGGCCAATTCTGCCACGATAAACAGCACTGAGCTCAGCGGAATGACCGACCGCGTCACGCGCGCCGGCAGCCAGGACACGCTCACCAGCGAGTCGTCCTCCAGAACCACCAGCACCAGCCAGCCAGCCCAGGCCGCCAAGGCGAAGAATGTGACGATACAGAGCTCGCGAACGAGCATCATCGCTAGCTTCAGGCGCGGAGGAGCGGCGGATACGAGCTTCGGGAAGCCGATGTGGGCGCGCTTTAGCGCCGCCAGGCAGGCGCCGTAGTAAGTCAACCACGCCAGCAGAATCGGCGCGACCTCGTCATACCAGGTCAGCGGCGCGCCGAGCTTGCGGAACGCCACCCCTCCGATGACGACCGCCGCCAGCGACGCCATCAGGACAATCACCACGTGTTCGAGAAACTTTTCGAGAGCGTTCTTCAAGGCGAAAATCCTTTTACGGGTCAGCCAAGCGTAGCGCCTGCTCAATCCACGCGCGAGCGCCCTCGACTTCCTCGCCGAGCTCGCGGTAGATGGACTGGCTGGCGTTCACGAACGCCTGTCTGTCGGCGACGTTCACCTGTATGCCTTCGGCTTCGAGCGTTGCGAGTAATTCCCGATCGATCCGTTCAGCCGATTCCAGCACCCAGTCCTGCGTCTCCAGCGCCGCCTCGACAATCGGTTGGCGGACATTCTCGGTCAGGCTCTCCCAGCGCTTGAGGCCCACGGCGAGAAACGCGGGCGAGTAGACGTGGTTGGTCATTGACAGGTACTTCTGCACCTCGTGGACCTGGGTCGTGTAAATCTGGCTGAGCGGGTTCTCCTGGCCGTCGATCACGCCGGTTTGCAATGCGACAAATACCTCCGACAGCGACATCGGCGTGGGGCTGGCGCCGTAGGACTGGAATAGCCTTAGCCGCCAGCGCCCCTGGGGGGTGCGCAGCTTGATGCCGGCAAGATCCGCGGGCGTCACGATCGGGCGCGAGTTGTTGGTGATCTGGCGAAAGCCGTTCTCCCACATCGCCAGCATCCGCAAGCCCTTCGGCTCGGCCCGCGACGCGATGTAGGGCCAAAAAATCTCTTCGCGAATGCGGACGACATGCTCGCGGTCCTCCACCAAGTACGGCATCTCAAAGAAACCGAAGGCGTCCACCGCAGTCGACATGACGGTCGACGGGACCGAAAAATCAACCGTCCCCAGCTTGAGCTTGAGCAGCAGCGTCTGGTCGTCGCCAAGCTGACTGGAGCCGAAAACGTTGATGTGAGCGCGTCCGGCGAGCTTCAAGTTGGCGCGCCGGGCGAATTCTTCGGCCGTGTCGGCGGTCAGCGAGCCGGGATTGGCCACGTGGCCCAGGCGAAGCTGCAGCGGGCCGTCGAGATCGACGCCGCACGCACTCAGCAGCAGCAGGAAAATCAAACAGGCGCGCGGCACCGTTCGGGCATGATCGCATAAGGACGGGGTCCATTGCTGTATCCCCGTTGGGGTTTGGTCCCACTCGCAAAAATGCGGACGCTGCTGGGGCTCTCGTTCACGATGGTAAGGATGGAAATGATGTCTCGTGTACGCCTGAGAACCTTGGCTGGAGACTTGAGACGGAAACGCGCCCGCGGCCGGACCCGCCCCGGCGGGCGTCTCGCTTGCCCGCGGACCGGTTCCGGGCGACGATGAGAGCGGCCTTGCGATTCTTACTCGGAGTCTTATTGTGCGCGGCGCTGGCGGCGCAGGCTGATCCGCGATTGGACGAGCTTGCGCGCGTGCTCCAGAGCCGCGATTTTCCTCGGGCCGAGGCGCTGCTGAGCGAGCTCGTCGGCGACTTTCCGCGCGACGCCGGTTTTCGCGAACGTCTGGGCCTGATCCTGCTGCGGCGCGGTGCGCTGGAGGAGGCGCGGGCGCACCTGGAGGAAGCGGTGCGCTTGCAGCCCCACGCCGTCGCCTCGCATCTGGCCCTGGCTCGGCTGCATTGGCTGCGGGAGGACCGTACCAACGCCCAAGCGGAGCTGACGAGGGCCGCTGAGCTGGGCGCGGACGATCCCGCGGTGCAGCAAGCGCTCGCCGAGCTCCATCGCCAGACCGGCGACGGCCCGGCGACGGCCCAAGCTCTCCAACGAGCCATTGAGCTCGCCCCCGACAACCTGCGCCTGCACCTGGAGCTCGCCGAGCTCTACCTCAACCACCGCACGCCCGAAGGGGCCTTGGCGACGGCTGCCGCCGCTCTGGAGCGCTTTCCGGGCGACCCGAACCTGCTGCGCCTGAAGGGGCTGGCGCACTACGGATTAGGCGAGACCCAGCCGGCGATCGACGCCTTCGTGGCCGCCATCGACGCCGATCCCTCGTCGGAGATGGCCCACGCCTCGCTTGAAACGCTCTTGCCCGAGGCCGGCGACCGCCTGCCAGCCATCCTCGAAAGGTTGGAGGTGTTCAGCATCGACCAGCCCGAGAGCCCCATCGGGCCGTTCCTGCTGGGTTTGGCATTGGCGGTGGAGAGACCGGACGAGCCGCGCGTGACGCTGATGCTGCGGGAGGCCTTGCGCCGGGCGCCGGACCTCTGGCCGGCTTGGTTTGAGCTCCATCGGCCCTTGGAGCTGGCCGGAGACCGCCAAGGCGCCATCGAGGCGCTCGAACAAGCCGCCCGGCTGAACGCCGAGCATCCCGAAACCCGATTTGCGCTGGCCCGCCTGTATGCCCAAGTGGGCCGCAAACAGGAGGCCGTGGCCGCACGGCGCGAGCACCATCGGCTGATGAGCAATCGGCGAGAGGCCGAGGAGCGCCGCCGCGCCCAGCAGCCCAAGCTCCCGCTCAACGAGTGAAGGGTTTGGTCTCCGGCTCGCCTTCGCCTTCGACGATGATGATCTCGTGATTAACGGGCAGACCCTCAAAAACCTCCGCCCGTCCACCCGGCCAGCGGACCGCCAGCCGGTCGATTCGCGTGGCCGCGCCAAGCCCGAAGTGCAGTCGGAAATCGCTCTGGGAAGCGTAGCTGCCGCCGCTGTGGACTTCGTCGACTTGCATCAGCCCGCCCGCTTGAATTGTCACCCGGGCTCCGATGGCGCTGCGGTTTGCCTTCGTTCCGGTCAGCTTGACCAGCGCGCCAGCGCCCGCGTCTCCGGCCACCTTCAACAGCGACGGCGGCGCATTCATGTTGCCGACCAGTATTTCCGGGCGGCCGTCCCCGTCCAGATCGCCCGCCGCCGCTCCCCGGCTGACGTGCAGGTCGGTCAGACCGTCGCCCCAGACCCCGGACGTTTGGCGGAAGGCGCCGTTGCGCAGGTTCCAGAAGGCCAGCTTAGGCTGGGCGAAGGTCTCGGGCTTGCCTGCGCCGTCGAGCTCGGGGTAGATATGGCCGTTCACGATCAACAGGTCGCGCCGGCCGTCCTGGTCAAAATCCACGAAGAGCGCGCCCCAGCCGACGCGGCCGGTCTCGACGCCGACGCCGGCTTGGTAGGTCTCGTCGGTAAAAAACAGCTCGCCTTCGTTGCGGTAGAGCGCGGGCGTTTCGTCGATGAAGTTGCTGATGGCGAGGTCGAGCTTGCCGTCATTGTCGTAGTCCGCGACGGCCACGCCCATCGAGCCCTGCTCCTGGCCCTCGGCGCCATAGGCGACGCCTGAGACGACGGAGACATCCTCGAAGCCTCTGCCCCCGCGGTTGTGAAACAGGATGGACGGCGTGGAATCGCAGGCGACGTAGATGTCCGGGTAGCCGTCGTCGTCAAAGTCGCTGACGGCCACGCCCAGGCCGTAATGGAGCTCGCCGTCCAGCAGCACGCCGGATTCACGGCTGACATCGCGAAGCTTGCCGTCGCCGGTGTTTTCGTAAAGCCAGTTGCGGCCCGACGGGTATCCGCGCGGGCCGCAGAACACGTCGAGGCCGCGCCAGGAGCAAGTGGAAGGATTGTCGGCTTCGCGAAGGTCGAAGCCGACGTAGCTCGTCACAAACAGGTCGAGATCGCCGTCGTTGTCGTAGTCGAGAAAGGCGCAGCCGGTTCCCCAGTGCGCGCCCGCGACGGGCAGGCCGGCGGCGGCGGTGACCTCTTCGAAGCGTTCGCCCTCGATATTGCGGTACAGCGCATTGTGGCCGTAGTAGGTGATGAGCAGGTCGGTGTAGCCGTCGTTGTCGTAGTCGCCGGCGCACAGGCCCTGACCCCAGCCGCGCCGCGTCAGGCCGGACTTATCCGTGATGTCTTCCAGCTTGCCTTCGCCACGATTCCGGTAGAGCAGCGCTCCGTGGGGCGGGCTCTCGCCGAAGCGCGTCCCGTTGACTAAGATCACGTCGAGCAGGCCGTCGTTGTCGATATCGACCAACCCGACGCCGTTGCCGGTCATCTCGAGGATGGCTCTCTTGGAGGATACGCCGCCGTAGACGTTCGGCTGGGTCAGTCCCCATTCGGCGGCCACATCTTGGAAATCCAAGGCGGGAGTGGGGATGTCTACTTGGGCTTTGGGGGATTCGCGCGGCAACACCTTGCCGCCGCCCATGCCCTGGGCAGGGAGGAAGAGGGGGAAGAGAAGGCAGACGGACAGGAACAGCCCAACCGCCCAGTCGCCTCCAGTATGGACGGGCATTCTTGCCCGTCGCAAAGCTTGGGTGAGCTCTCGCAGAGTCGGCTCGCGAGCGCGCCATGCCTGAAAGACGGACAGGAATGTCCGTCTCCACTGAAAGAGTCGACTTTTCATGCGGCAGGCTCGGACGGCGGGCCGGCGCCCGCCGTCCGAAGCTCAGCTTAGAACATCAGCTTCAGCGCGAACTGGATCAGCCGCGCGTTGACCGAAGTGTCCCGGATGGCGCCGAACTGTCCGGGGTTGGTCACATCGATGTTCGGGTTCACGAAGTTGGCGTGGTTAAACAGGTTGAAGAACTCGGTCCGGAACTGCAAGCGAAAGCGCTCCGTGATCGGGATGTTCTTAAACACGGAGTAGTCCACGTTCCATTGGCCGGGTCCGTAGACCATGCCGCGGCCCGAGTTGCCGAAGCTGAA
>CAYOPA010000207.1:0-8995 GCA_964405625.1 uncultured Bryobacterales bacterium | reverse complement strand
CGGCCTCGGGCGATTAAAATCCTGCGATCCGCGCAGCGGGAGCGTGTTCAAGCCCTTGGGGCGGCATTGTGCTAGCCCGGCCCGTGAGGGCCGGGTTTGTAGCAGTCACGAAGCCCCCTTCTTTCTTGCGTCTACGATCGACCGGAGAAGAGAGCCGATTAGTAGAGCGCAAAAGTCTCCGCCTTCCACATTTTATTGTGGCCCCTGTGGTTGGGGAAACAAGGCCGCCGCGGCCTCCTCTGCCCCACGGCTGAAGCCGTGGGCTAAATTCCGCCACGCGTTTGCGTCGCAAACGGGCTCCCGCCGATTTTCCATGCGGATATCTGAGACAGGACGCCAGGGCCCGTGAAGCCATGATTCGCACCGCGGATCGAGCCGGCCCCTTGCAATTCCAAACCCAGCCGAAGGCAAGTGACGAAAAAGATGCGGGCCTTTACCGCTCCCAGCGCCCACGCCCCGTGCGAAACCGAACCATCCTTTCCCTCGCTCCCGTGCTACATTGACGGCCAAACGAGGGCCGCGCCTCCTCTTTCGGCTTTGTAACCGGTTCGCTGTCGGCGCGCGTCTCACGAAACAGGTACGTGGTTGGCGTTATCGCGGCGGGGCGTCTCGCGCTTCCGCAAGGGGAACTGGAAAGTCATGGTGTTGAACGGAAGTCTTCCGCGCTTGGCGGCTCAAGCGTTGCTCGTCGGCGCGTTGGCTCTGCCGGCGGTTGCGCAGTACAACATTCTCGATCCGCATACGTTGGCGCCGTTTGTGCCGACGCCGGAGAGCATTGTCGAGCAGATGCTCAGCGCCGCCGAGGTGACCAAGAAGGACATTGTCTTCGACCTCGGCTCGGGCGACGGCCGCATCGTGATGACGGCCGCCCAGCGGTTTGGGGCTCGCGCCGTGGGAATTGAAATCAACAAGACCCTGGTGGAGATGTCGCGCAAGCGAATCGCCGAGCTCGGTCTGGAAAGCCTCGTGCAAATTGTCCAAAATGACCTGCTCGAAGCGGACTTGAGCGAAGCCACCGTGGTGACCGTGTACCTTCTGTCCTCGACCAACGAGCAGCTAAAGCCGAAGTTCGAGCGCGAGCTCAAGCAAGGGGCGCGCGTCGTCTCCCACGACTTCCGGTTTATGGGCTGGAAGGCCGCGCGCATGGTGGAGGCCGCCGGCGAGAGCCGCTCGCACCGCATTTACGTCTACGAGATGGGCGCGCACCGCGAATAACGCGGTGCGGGTTTTCCCGGCGACGTTCCCGCAATCCGCGGCCTCCAGCGCCTATAATTGACGCTGCGAGGTCCCATCATCCATGTCGTTCACCCGTTGCGCAGCCCTGGCGTTGCTCTGCCTGCCCGCCGCTTTCCCCGCCGAGATCAATTCATCCGCCGAGCACTACGGCCGGCCGGCCATCGTCGTCTCCAACGACCAGATTGAGCTGACCGTGCTGCCGCTGGGCGGGCCGATCGCCGCCATCGTCTCGCGCGGGGACGCTGCAAAGCTCAACCCGCTGTGGGACTCCTTCCGCAACGACCGCGAATCGGGCCGCGCCATTCGCAACACCGGCGGCGTGGGCCACTTCACCTGCGTGGACGGCTTTGGCCCGACCAGCGAGCAGGAGCGCGCCGCCGGCTTGGAGGGTCACGGCGAGGCGCACCGCCAGATCTGGTCCACCGAATCCGCCAAGGCCTCCGGCGGGGTCGCCGAGCTGGTGCAGGCCGTCACCCTGCCGCGCCACCACGAAACCCTGCGCCGCACGATTTCCCTGCGCGACGGCGAGAAGGTGGTTAAGGTGCATGCCGCTCTCACCAGCCTGCTGGCGTTTGACCGGCCTGCCGTGTGGGCTGAGCACGCCACCATCGGGTCGCCGTTCCTGGAGCCGGGCAAAACGGTGGTGGACCTCTCCGCCAACCGCGCCATGACCCGCCCGCGTCCCAAGGGCCCGGCCGGACGCACGCATCGGCTGCCCGGCGGCGTCGAGTTTGAATGGCCGCTGGCGACGGGCCAAAACGGCGAGAAGATTGACCTGCGCGCCGCCCCGGTCAACCACGACTCGCTCGACCACACCGGCCACCTGATGACGCCCTCGGGCAAGCTCGCCTGGGTCACCGCGCTGCACCCTGGGAAGAAGCTGCTGCTGGGCTACCTGTTCAAGACCGAAGAGTTCCCCTGGTTGCAGACCTGGGAGAACTACCCGGCCCAGGGCATGTTGGCTCGGGGCCTGGAGTTCGGCACGCAGGCGTTCGATGTGCCGCGCCGTCAGGTTGTCACCGAAAATTCCCTGTTCGGCCAGTTGCTCTACCGCTGGCTGCCGGCGCAATCGACAATCGAGTCCGCCTACCTGATGTTCTGGACCGAGATTCCCGACGGGATGGAGGGTGTGAGCGAGATCAAGCTCGAAGGCGGCGCGCTGACCATTTCCGACGAGCGCGGCGGCAAGCGGGTGTCGCTGAAGACGCGCCAGATGCTCAACTGAGTGTCCCGCCCTTGCAGTTCGTACTTCAAAAGGGTAGTCCGCAGGCCGCGACCTGAGGGTCGAGGCGGCAGGGGTGGTCGCCTGCGCCGCCAGCCCGTCGGGACGCTATGATGGAGCGTTTCCGAGACTATGCGCTCCGAGCCAGCTACCGCGCCGCTTCCGCCGCTGTGGGCCGCCTTGTTGCCCACGGCGGCGCTGGTCGGGCTGCTGTTCTATTCGATCGCAATTCTGGAAGGCTCGGGGCATATCCCGCTGATCGCGGCTACGGCCGTCGCCGCGCTGACGGCCGTGTGGGTCCTCAAGCAGCCCTGGAAGGCCGTCGAGCAGGGCATGTTGGCCAGCATCACCCACGCGCTGCCGGCGGTCTTGATCCTGATGGCGGTGGGGCTGTTGATCGGCGTTTGGATCGCGGCCGGGGTGGTGCCGCTCCTGATCTACTACGGCTTGCAGATCCTGGCGCCGAGCTACTTTCTGGCCGCGGCTTGCGCCGCTTGCGGGCTGATCTCGCTGGCGGTGGGCTCGTCGTGGTCGACAGCGGCGACGGCAGGGCTGGCGCCGGTGGGCGTGGGCCAGGCGATGGGGATTCCGGCCGCCATGACAGCCGGCGCGGTGGTCTCCGGCGCGTACTTTGGCGACAAGATGTCGCCGCTGTCCGACACGACGAACCTGGCTTCGGCGACGGCCGGCTCGGAGCTGTTTGAGCACATTCGCCACATGATGTTCACCACGATCCCGGCGCTGGCGATCTCGCTGGCCGTCTATCTCTACCTCGGGATGGGTTTTGCCGGAGCGGGCGATGCGGCCGCGCGGGCCTACCTGGAGATGCCGGCCTACGTGGAGATGACCGAGGCGTTGCGGACCGGCTTCAACCTGACGCCGTGGCTGCTGTTGGCGCCGCTGGTGACGCTGCTGCTGATCGCGCGCCGCACGCCGCCGCTGCCGGCGTTGCTGGCCGGCGTGCTGGCGGGCTCGATCTTGTTGCTCGTCTTCCAGCCGGGGAATGCGCCTCAGGGCATCGGCTCGGTGGTCTCCATTTTGTACGGGGGATTCGTCAGCGAGACGGGCAAGCCCGCCGTGGATGAGCTGCTCTCCAGCGGCGGCTTGAAGAGCATGCTGGATACGATCGCGCTGATCGTGTGCGCCTTCGCCTTCGGCGGCGTGATGGAGGCGTCGGGGATGCTGGCGCGGCTGACAAGGGCGATCCTTTCGGGCGCTCGCTCGGCCGGGTCGCTGATCGTCGCCACCGTCGCCACGGGCGTCGGCCTCAATATCCTCACGGCCGATCAGTATCTGGCGGTGGTCTTGTCGGGACGGATGTATCGGGCGGAGTATCAGTCGCTGGGCTTGCACCCAAAAAACCTGTCGCGGGCGGTGGAGGATTCGGCGACGCTGACCTCGGCGCTGGTCCCCTGGAACACCTGCGGCGCCTACATGGCGAGCGTGCTGGGCGTGGCGACGCTCAGTTACGCGCCGTATGCTTTGTTGAACTGGCTGGGGCCGCTGATCTCCATCGCCTGCGGGCTGACGGGGATCACGCTGGCGAACGCTGTTCCAGCGGAGCGTCCGGGGTCCGCCGGAGCGGCGACCCCCGCGGACTAACGAGCGCAAAGAGACGCATCCCGCCCGCGGAGCTTGTGAAGGTCCGCCGGCGGGATGCATCCATCAGAAGGTCAGCCGAACGCCGAGCTGCAACTGTCGGGGGCCGCCAAAGCGGGCCGTGGAGGGAGCGAACAGCGGCTCGCCGGCTGTCGGAACGGGGTTGGAGGGCAGGCCGAACTCGCTGATTGCGTCATTGCCGAAGTTCCTATTGCGGGCCCGAGTGGCGTTAAAGAGCTCTCCGATCACATCGAATTGAGCCGATTCGCCCATCCTAAAGCTCTTCATCAATCTGAAGTCCAGGTTGAAAAAGCTGGGTTGCCGGAAGCTGTTGCGGCCCACCACGCGGCCGTCAATAATGGCCCGGTCGTTGTCGTCGTTGCCGTCGCCCTGCGTGTCAAAGCCGATGACGGGCGTGTAGGGAAATCCGGAACGGGCCATGACAATGGTGCTGAAGGCGACCCCGCCCGGCAGATCCACGATCGCGTTGGTATTGAAGCTGTGGCGAACGTCCTGCTTGGAGGGGCCGCGATCCATGCTCAGGTCAAACGGGTTGAGCGCGGGCTCCTGGCTGAAGTTGCGTTCGTTGGAATCGTCGTCGTTATTGCGGGCGAGGGTGTAGTTCCCTTGCAACTGGAACTTCCGGCTCATCCGCTTGGTGAGCGTCAGTAGCATTCCGTCATAGTTGCTGTGGGCTGTGCTTTCGTTAACCGACAGCCACCCGATGTTCGGGTTCGGGCGCTCCCTGGGGAAGACCGGCATGCCGAATTCGTCGATCGTGGGCGGGAAGAGGTTACGGTTCAGCCGGCGCTGCAGCGACCAGGTGGAGTTGCGGATGTAGCCCACAGAGGCGGAGAGGTCTCGGGAGAAACGATGCTCCAGCGTCGCGGCCGCTTGGAAAGAGCGAGGGTTGCGGAAACTGGGATCGAAACCGAATACGCGGGGCGCTGCTACAGCCACGTTCTGAGGCAATGCGGTCAGCGCGTTGGGGAAGTCGATCGTGGTCAAGATGCCGGGATTGAACCGGGAGTCGACCTCGAACGTCGCCAAGCCGTTATTGGTGAAGACGCGCTGGAACAGGTTTGCCGGAGTGCGGGCCGTAAAGATGCCGCTGGAGAGACGCAGCACGGTGCGGTCCCTCGAGTCCAGAGCCCAGGCTAATCCCAGGCGCGGCTGCCACTGGTTCAAGTCGTTGGGAATGGAGGTCGTTTCCGGGATCGCCGGGTTCGGCTCGATCGGCTGTGGGTTGAACTGGCCTTCCCAGCGAAGGCCGGCCGTCAGGGTTAGCCTGCGGTGGAGCATGACCCTGTCCTGGACGTGGAAGGCGAGCTCGCGCATCACATCGTCAAAAAAGGGCAGGTCGCCGCCGCGGGCCGGCATGGTCTGGCGATAGCGATTGATCCGACCCTGGTTGTACTCAGCCAAGTTGCGGAAATCGTAGCGCCCGGAGATGTTTGATTCGCGCTGCTGAAAGACCGTGTTCACGTTCAAATCGAAGCCGGTCTTCCATTGATGGCGGCCGTGTTGACCGCTTAAGTTGTCGCTGACTTGGTAGCGCGTAGATTCGAAGCGCCGCGGGCGGCCATTGTTTCCGCCAATACGGCCGAACCCAGAGATCCGGATCTGCGGCCTCAGGTCGTTGGGAGACTCGGCGCGATCGTCGGTGGCGATCTGGCCACGCACTTCGTTGAGGACCTTGGGGCTGAGAACCGACACCAGCGAGGTCTTGACGCCCTGGCTGTCGCCCGACCTCGCGTAGTTGGTGGACTCCGCCGATGTGGAGCGGGGCGAGTCGAAGTCGAAGTTTTCGCCGCGCATCCGGGTGAACGTGTAGTGCACGTTCACGGAGTGATTTTGGTTGACGTTCCAGTCCAGGCGCGAGAAGCCCGCGGTGGGGTTGTTGGTCCCGCGCTTCTCGCCCTCCAGGGCGCGCAGCTCAGCGGGCACGACGACGCCGGCGGCCTGGGGGGCGAACTCGACGACGAACGGAACGCGCAAGAAATTCTGTTCGGCCGCCGCGAAAACGAACAAACGATCGCGCAACAGCGCACCCCCGAGAGAGCCGCCGAACTGGTTCTGGCGATTATCCAGGCTCCGGTCGAAGGCGTTGGGAGATGTCAGCCGCCGGTTGCGGTTAAAGTAGAAAAGATCGCCGTGAAGGTCGTTCGATCCGGACTTGGTGACGACGTTGACGAAACCCGCATTGGTGCGGCCGATCTCCGCGCCGGCCCCGGACCTGACGACCTGGAATTCCCGCACGGCGCTCTGCGGGAAAAAGAAGACGGACTCGTTGCCGCCGCGCTGATTGCCCTGAATCGGGTCATTGAAGTCCGCCCCGTCGAGAGCGACGTTGGAATTGATGGAGCGCTGCCCGGCGACGATCAGACCGCTGCGGTCGGCCTCCTGCACGATTCCAGGGGTAAGCTGGGCAAACTCGGTGAAGTTGCGGCCGCGAACCGGCAAGTCGTAGACGGCCCGCTCGTCGATGAGCGTGGCGGCGCCCGCCTCTTCAGTATCGAGGGCGCTAATCGTTTCGATCACGACAATCTCCATGCCCTCTTGGGCGATGGACAACTGGACGTTCACCGACTCGGACATTCCCACGGTGACAACCACGCCCTCGACGCGGGCGGCGCGGAAACCCTCAGCGCGAACCTCCACGTCGTAGCGCCCGACCGGGAGGACTCGGGCGGAGAAGCCGCCGGTCGCGCCTGTTACAACTTTGCGTTCATAGCCAGTGTGAGAGTTTCGTAACGACACCGTTGCGCCCGGGATGACGGCGCCGCTTGGGTCGGTTACGGTCCCCTGCAGGGCGGCGCTGCCGGATTCCGATTGCGCGTGAAGCGAGGATAGGCTTGCGCAGAGGGCAAGCACCGCAAGAAGCTTGGTGAAAAAGGTCTGGTTCACGATCCGAGGATATCGTTATCACCATGAAATTCAAGTTACGGTTTCTTGAAGGTCCAGCTAAGACGGGATCTCAAAAGATCTGTTGCATGTCGCGAGTTTGTCTGCTCCACCCCAACGGTTCAACCTGGAGGCTGGGTTTCGCACAGTGAAGCATGCACCCCGGAAGCTCTCCGCAATTCGCATGGACCAACTGCTGGTCGAGCGCGAGCTGGCTGAATCGCGGCACAAGGCGCAGGCGCTGATCCTGGCCGGTCAGGTGCTGGCGGACGAGCAGAAGATCGACAAGCCGGGCCGCAAGGTGAGCTCTGACGCCGAGATCCGGCTGCTGGGTCAGGCGGCGAAGTTCGTCAGCCGGGCGGGGTTTAAGCTCGAAGCCGCGTTGGAGCGGTTCGGCGTGGATGTGGAGGGCAAGGCCTGCCTCGATATCGGCGCCTCAACGGGCGGGTTCACGGACTGCCTTTTGCAGCACGGCGCCCGCAAGGTCCATGCGATCGACGTAGGCTCCAACCAACTCCACTGGAAGATTCGCCAGGACCCGCGCGTGGAGGTTCGCGAGCGCGTCAACGCCCGCTATTTGAAGCCCGAGGACCTGCCCGAGCGAGCCGATTTCGCCTGCTGTGACGTAAGCTTTATCTCTGTTACCCTGATTTTGCCGGCCGTCGTGGAGTTGCTGACCCCTTGCGCTGAAATGATCGTGCTGGCGAAACCGCAATTCGAGGTCGGGCGAGGGGAGGTCGGCAAAGGCGGCGTCGTGCGCGACCCCTTGTTGCGGCAGGCCGCGGCCGACAAGGTGGCGCGAGCGTTGCGCGAGGTCGGATTCCAAAAAATCGAGCAAATGGAAAGCCCCCTGCCCGGCGCCGAGGGCAATGTTGAGCTGCTGCTTCATGCCGCGGACAGGGAGCCCGCGCAATGACCCCCAAGCTCGGCATCGTCTCCAAGCCGGGCCGCGAAGATATCCCAGCGCTGCTGGGGCGGGTGCTGCCATGGCTGGACGGGCGCGGCGTCCAGTACTCCTGCGACCGCGTGACGCAGAGCTATCTGGGGCGGCCGGGCGGCTTTGACCGCGCCCGGTTGGACGAGGATTTCGACCTGATGCTGGTGCTGGGCGGCGATGGCACGCTGCTGTCGGTGGCGCGCGGCGTGGGCCCGCGCGAGACGCCGTTGCTGGCGGTCAACTTGGGCGGGCTTGGCTTCTTAATGACTACCGGCCCCGATGAGATTTTCGGCGCGCTCGAAAAGGTGCTCGCCGGCGACTATCAGCTCCAGCATCGGACCGTGCTTTCGGCCAAGGTGATTCGGGAGGGCGAGACGCTGGCGCACTACTACGCCCTCAACGACGTAGTCGTCAATAAGGCCGCCATCGCGCGCCTGGTGCACCTGGAAATCTTCGTCGACGACGAGTTTATGTGCGCCTATCGCGCCGACGGCCTGATTCTGTCGACGCCGACCGGCTCGACGGCCTATTCGCTGGCGGCCGGCGGTCCGGTGATCTCCCCGGTAGTGAAGGGGCTGTGCGTGACGCCGATCTGTCCGCACACGCTGTCGAACCGGCCCGTGGTGGTGGATGAGTCTTCGACGGTGAAGGTGATTTTTTGCGGCGGGGACGACACCACGTTCTTGACCGTGGACGGTCAGGTGGGGGTGAACCTCAAGACCGGCGACACGATCGAGGGCGCCAAGGCCGAACATCGGGTCCGCATTATCCAGCCCGAGAAGCTGCGCTTTTTTGACGTGCTGCGGGCGAAGATGCAGTGGGGCGGGCGCTGAGCTTCGTGGCGCACGGCTTCGCCGTGCACGCGAGGCTGAGCCTCGCGAAGTAACTTGTCGGGCCGCGGGCCCGACTGCACGGCGAAGCCGTGCGCCACACACCCCCCTACACGCCGGTTGCGGCAGGCGGGGCGTTTGGCGCAGACTTAGGCCCTATGCGTTATACAGTCGCCCTGGATGAGGGCACCACCAGCGCGCGGGCTTTGCTTTTTGACGAAGAGGCCCGGATCTGCGGAGTCGATCAGCTTCCGATTGAATCGTCGT
>CAYOPA010000206.1:8230-9073 GCA_964405625.1 uncultured Bryobacterales bacterium | reverse complement strand
TTTTCAGCGAACGGCGAACAGTGTCTTAACTGGTTGTCTCAGCCGAGGGGGCAGGCGCACTTCGATACAAGCCTACCAGTCGGCGCCCGGTTAGGCCCTCGGGCAAACGCACTATGACGAGGGGATTATTGGGCGCATTCGCGCGAGAAAGGGCCTACGCGTAAAGCTCTGGTGTCTTTATACTTGGGGGGGTGACGCCCCCGGCTCTTAGCGTCGTGATCCCCGTGTACAACTCGGCGGAGACCCTCCGCCAGGCGTTGGAGCGCTTGGCGTGGTCGACCGAGCCCGCTGACGAAATCATCGTGGTTGACGACGGCTCGACCGACGGCTCGGCCGAAGTGGCGCGGGCCGCGGGCGCGGTAGTGCTGGAAACCGGCGGACGCAAGGGGCCGGCGCGGGCGCGCAACATTGGAGCCCGGCAGGCGACCGGCGAGGTGGTCTTTTTCCTTGACGCCGACGTGATCGTCCAGCCGGAGACGATCGAACGCGCCCGGCGGGCCTTTGCGCAGGACCCCGAGCTCGACGCGTTGATCGGCTCCTACGACGACGAGCCGGGCTCGAAGGATTTTCTGTCTCAGTACCGCAACCTGATGCATCACTTCGTGCATCAGCGCTCAAAAAGCGAGGCCTGCACCTTCTGGAGCGGCTGCGGCGCCATCCGGCGGGCGGTTTTTGAGGAGCACGGCGGCTTTGACGAGACCTACGAGCGGCCGGCCATTGAAGATATCGAGCTGGGATACCGGCTTTTCCAAGCCAAACGGAAGATGATTCTCGACCGCGAGCTACAGGTCAAGCACCTGAAGCGCTGGACGTTTTGGGGGCTGATTCGCTGCGACGTGCTCG
>CAYOPA010000206.1:0-8220 GCA_964405625.1 uncultured Bryobacterales bacterium | reverse complement strand
CCGCGGCATCCCCTGGACGGAGCTGATCCTGCGCGACAAGCGCATGCCCAACGACCTGAATCTGCACCTCAGCCAACGGGTCAGCGTGGCGCTGGCCTTTGTGCTGATGGCGCTGGCGGCGGCGGGCACGATCTATTGGGGCGGATACTTCCTGACGCCGCTGTTCGTGCTGCTGTTCCTGGCGCTGGGGCGGTTTTGGGGCGAGGCGGTCTCGCAACGCGAGTCGCGGCGGGGGTTGCTGCTGACGGCGCTGCTGGTGGGGGCGATTTCGGTGATGTCGGCGCTGCACGACATGACGGGGATGATTCCGCCGCTGGTGTTGAGTTACGTGCTGCTGATCGCCCATCACCGCTACGAGTTTGAGGGCGAGCGGCGGAAGCGCTATACGCGGCTGGTGCTGGGTCTGCTGTTTTCTACGGCGGTGTTTCTGACGCTGTTCTACCTGCCCAGCAACCTGATCATTTACGCCGTGCTGATGGTGGCGCTGGCGATGGTCGCGCTGAACACGCAGTTCTACCTGTTCCTGGCGGGCCGGCAGCACAAGCTGTTCGCCGTGGCGGCGGTGCCGTTCCACCTGCTCTATCACCTCTACAGCGGCTTTTCGTTCATCGCCGGGCTGGTGCGGCACGCCTTCGGCCGGCGCCCGGCGCGGCGGGAGGCGGTAGCTCCGGCCGAGGCGCCCTCGGACCGCTAACGTGGCGCGGGCTTTCCAGAAGCCCGCAGCGTCGGCTTTCGAGCCGACGTTCCGCGTACGGCCCACCCGCCAGGTAAACCTGGGTGGCTCGTGATGCGCTCATGGAGCCGCCCGGCTTTACCGTGTTGACAACGCCTGGAATCACAACGGAGCATGGCTTCTTCCTGCTGCTGTTGGCGTTTGGCGGCGTGATGGCGGCGCTATGGCACGGTTGGTTGACGTTTGACGACGACGACTGGCCGCTGTCGATCCGAGCGCGGCGCCAAACGCCAATAGCGAGCGCCTCGGCGGCGATGCGCCCGGACCGGTGGGAGTCGGTCCACGCGGCGTAGGCTGATTGCGGAGATCCGGCGGCAGGGGGCGGCGCACCGCCTCCCGCGCCGGAGCCGTCCCGACTTGCTATGGGTCGCGCCGCCACTCGGAGCGAGTGTACGCCACCTGAAACCCGAGTCTTTCGGCGCATTTTTGCCTGGCGCTACCCGGGGCGGTCACCATCATCGCCACCTCGCAGCCCTCGCTGATACCATCTCTCACCGGATACTTCACCAGCGCCGCCCACACTTCTTCCAGGGGCGCGGCTGGAATGACGAGCTCGCGGGAAAGGAACACTGTGCCGTCGCCGCAATAGTCGGCGGTTGCCATTCCCACCGGGATCCCGTCCCTTATTGCGAGAGAGCGCCACGCGAAGGGCAGCCGCAATTCGGTCCGCAGCAGGTCAAGCGAAACCCCGTCCGATGCGCTTGCAGTTGAGGATGCATCCATCCCCAATTGCAGCCACTTCTCCTCCTCGTGCTGCGAAGCTTCCCAGACCAGGATGGACGGATCATACGACCACTTCCCGTCCCAGACGATATGAATGTCGAGGAAGAGGACATTGCTGAGCGCGACCGGGCGGAAACCCCTCGCTGCAAGCCGCTCGCCGATCTCAGCGCCGGCAAGAGGGCTGACCTGGTGACGGACCGGCGCGCCTCGCTCTTCGAAGAACTGCTCAAGACGCTCCAGAAGGGCATCGGAGGGCCAACCGAAAAGTCCCAAGCCAATTGTTTTCGAAAGCGGCGAATCGGGACCGTCGTAGGTAACATCCACTCCGAAGATCGTGGCGTGTGCCGCAGGATCGCCCCAGAACAGAGATCTCCGCGCCAGGATGAGCTCAATGTTGGCCGTCCCTTCGGCTCTCTCCAGGCGTTTCGCCAACGCCAAATCGGCGTGAATTACCTCGCGCGCTCGTCCCAGCGCCGGGACGCCTCGTCGATCATAGCCGCGGCGTCCCGCTCGATTGCGTAGCGCGTCTCGACGAGCCATAGCACGACCTCTGCGACCTTTCCCAGATACGCCTCGCGGCTCGCGTAGCGCTCTTCGTTCGACAAGCGAGAGTCTTTCGAGCGTTCGCGGTCGGCCTTCGTCTTCGGGAATGGAATCCATGAGCCCTGCATCGAGGATATCTGATCGCTCGGGCCCGCCTTGCCGTTGAACATGTTCCAGCCGGTATGCGTCGCCAGCGGAACAGCCACCAGCGGCAGGCGAATGCCCGCCGTCTCGTTGCCGTCGGCGTCCACGGCCGGCACGAGCATCGGGTAGGCGCCCAGATTCTTCGGCGGCTGGTTGTCCACGATGCCTTGCGAATAAAAGCGCGGCCCGTAGTCGGCCCGGTAAGCCTTGTGCAACTTGTTCGAAAAGCGCACGCCGGGGATTTCCGGCCAGCCTAGCTTTTCGGCGCTGACGAGCGTTCCGTCGGCGATGCGGCCGTATTGGCTCGGCGGCGGCTCGCGGTCCAGCCGGACCCAGTCCGACAGGGCGCCGAGCAAGCCCCGCATTGCCCAGCGGTAGTCCACCGTGTTGCCGGGCTGCTCGCCGATCGTCCGCCGCGAGGGGAACGAGCCGGGGCCGTGCTGGGTGCCGGCGATGTGGTAGATCCGCACGTTGTCGGGGACCTCGACATCGCTTTTGCCGTCGATCGTGGTGTGAATCAGCGACGCCGCCCGGCCCCAGTATTCGTACGAGGAGTTGGTGTAGAAGATCTTGGGCAGCAGCTCTGGGCGGTCTTCGTAGCGGGCCAGCAGGCCGTCCTCCCAGCCGGTGACGGGATCTTTTTGGACCTTGTCGCTGAACGGAAAAATGTCCGTCGGATAGAAGAAATTTAGGAACGGGTGCGCGTCGCGGGAGGGTTGCGCGAAGCGGTGGTTGAAGCTGCCTCGCCCGCCGCCGGCGACGTGAGAAAGCACGCCGTCAAAGACCTTGCGGCCCTGCTCGTCCTCATTCAACCCGTAATAGAGGAACGTGCGCAGGAACCGGCCGCTCTGCGAGGTCCCAAAGCCGATGGCGTGCTCGATGGCGCCGGGCTCGACGTTCAACGCCTCGCTGGAATCGTACTTCAGGTACGAGATGAAGTCGCGTACCGCCGCCATGCCCAGGCCGACCAGCGGCGGGTTCTCGGCCACGTAGACGACCTCATAGATTTTGCCCGGCTCGAATCCGCCGTCCAGCCAGACGCGCCCGGCGTCGGCGACCCGCTCGCCGTCTTCCATGCGGGCGAAGCCCCACTTCTCGCGCGGAATGACCCCGCGGGGCGCTTCCACGTCTTCGCGCACGGTCAAGACATTCTCGGCGGCGTCGGGATCGGCGACCGGGTAGGCGACATGGTCGCGGTCGGCGAGGGAATGCGAAAACTCGCGGTCGGTTTTGACGAAGTCCGCCCGCGCCAGACCCCGCAGCGGCTTGCCGTCGCGCCCTAGGGCGACGGCCGGAAACAGGTGCATCAGGTGTTCGTCCAGCGGCGGGTCGTGCTGCCAGCCGACCCAGACCAGCGTGTAGCCCTGTTCGAGCAGCAGGCCGTCGCCGAAGTGCTCGGGCTCGGAGGGATCGAGCGAGCCCGCCGCGCGGTTGAACATCGACAGCATGCCCTTGCGGCCGCGGTTGTTGATCTCCAGCAGCGCCGCGCCGTTGCCCTGCTTGAGATCAACGGGCTTGAGCAGGTAGATATCGGCGGAAAACTCGACCTCGCCGTCGCGGTTGGCGGGGGCGAGCTTGAGGTCGGCGAGCGTCTGGTTGGCTGCGTTCCCGCGATCGACGGCGAAGCGGGCCGTGCCTTTGACGACCTCATACGGTCCGGCGAGGCCGAAGGGGCGGTCGCCGAGCACGGCGCGCCGCTCGGCGATCTCCAAGTTGACGACGCGGGCGCCAAGCTGGAACGCCAAGCAGCAGCCGGCGAGGGCTAGGATAAAAGTCCGCATGCCGCCCATTAGACAGCGGCGGAGCTTCCAGGTCAATGAAAAACAAGGGGAAAAAACAGGGGTTCAGGCCGATTTGCGGCGGGCCCCGGCTTCGGCGCGCGCGGCGCGGCCGTAGGCCCGGTTAGCCACCAGCTCGGCGAGCTGCGTCAGCAGGCGCTGCACGTCCACGGCGCCGATGAGGACTTCGTTGCCCTGATGCTCGTGGTCGTGATCGTGATCGTGGCTGACATGCACGGTCGCCGTCGCCGGCCGGTACGGCTGCATCGCCGCGAAGCGCTGGAGCTCGCTGCAATCGCGCTCCAGGTCGCACAACACCAGCTCGAAGGGGCGCAACTCGATGCGTTCCATGGCGTCGGCGGCGGAGACGGCTGATTCCACCAGATAGCCGCTCTTTTCGAGCACAGCCTCCAAGGTCAGCCTTGGGGCGACTCGGTCGGAGGCCAACAGAACGCGGACCGCGCCTCCCGATCCAAACGGTTCGGCTGCTGGACGGATGATCGTTGCGGAGCTCATATTTGCGGGCGCTTGCGATCAGAGTATCGTGAAACACTACGATCGCCAAGTGAATTCGTATCTTATGAGATACGGCTTTCACCTTGATTGTAACGGAAGGCCCATATTACGGGTATTCCCGCTGAAACACCCGATTGATTTTGGGACGGAATATCCCGTGGATTCAGGTTCAGACCTGGCCGAAGACGCGCTCGAAGATGCGGTCCACGTGCCGAAGCTGGTGGTCAAGCGAAAACGCCTTGTCGTAGTCGCCTGGTTCCAAGGCGCCGCGGATGTCAGGGTCGTTTTCGACGAGCGTGCGGAAATTGCCGTCCTGTTCCCAGGCTTGCAGGGCGTTGCGCTGGACCCAGCGGTAGGCCGTTTCGCGCAAAACTCCGCGCGAAGTCAGCTCCAGCAGGAGTTGACCGGAGTAGATCAGCCCGCCGCCGATCTCCAGGTTCCGCTGCATCCGTTCGGGGTAGACGATCAGCCGCCGCACCAGGTCCGCGGTCTTGGCGAGCAGGTGGTCGACCAGGATGGTCGAGTCCGGCAGGATGACGCGCTCAACCGAGGAGTGCGAGATATCGCGCTCATGCCAAAGGGCGATGTTCTCAAAGGCCGCCTGGGCGTTGGAGCGCACCACCCGGGCCAGGCCGCAGATTTGCTCCGAGGTGATTGGGTTCTTCTTGTGCGGCATCGCCGAAGAGCCCTTCTGCGATTTCGAGAAGTACTCCTGAGCTTCCCGCACTTCGGTGCGTTGCAGGTGACGCACCTCCAGGGCGATTTTTTCGCAGGTGGCGGCGATCAGCGCCAAGGTGGAAACGTAGTGCGCGTGGCGATCCCGCTGGATCACCTGGGAAGAGATCGGCGCGGCCTTCAGATTCAGGCGCTCGCAGATGCGTTCCTCCGCGTCCGGGCTGATGTGCGCGAAGGTGCCGACCGCCCCGGAAATCTTGCCGACCCGGATCTGCTCGCGCGCATCGAGAAAGCGGTCGATGTTGCGGCGGACCTCGGCGTAAAAGTTCGCCAGCTTGAGGCCGAAGGTGGTCGGCTCGGCGTGGACGCCGTGGGTGCGCCCCACGATGACGGTGTGCTTGAACTCGTGCGCCCGCTCGTGGAGCGCTTGGCCCAGATCCTCCAGGCCGGCGGCGATCGGCGCGGACGCCTGCTGGATCAGCAGCGCCTGCGCGGTGTCGACCACGTCGTTGGAGGTCAGGCCGTAGTGCAGCCAGCGGGAGTGCTCCCCGGCGCCGGCGGCCGCCATTTTCTCGGCGACGGCGGTGGTGAAGGCGATCACGTCGTGGCGGACCTCGGCTTCGACCTCCTGGATGCGCTGGACGTCGAAATCGGCGTGGGCTCGCAGCGCGGCGGCGGATTCGGCCGGGACCTCGCCGATCTCAGTCAGCGCTTCCGAGGCCGCCAGCTCGACTTCGAGCCACTGCCGGAAGCGGTTCTCTTCGGACCAGATGCGACCCATCTCCGGCCGTGTATAACGTTCGATCAAAACTCAAAAACCTCGCTCGGGGCGTCCTGCGCGGCGACCAGCACGCGGGTGTCGCCGGCGCCGGCGCGGGCCAGCGCCTGCTCGGCGAACATGCGGGCGATCTCAGGGTGATTGTTGTTGCCGCTCAGGTGCGCCAGGATGATGGTGCGGGCGACGCGGTCGAAGTCGCTGGCGAGAAAATCGCCGACCGCCAGATTGGACAGGTGTCCCACGCGGCTCATCACGCGCTGCTTGACCGACCACGGGTAGGGCCCCACCTTTAGCATCTCCAGGTCGTGGTTTGATTCCAGCAGCAGCAGGTCGCAGCCCTGGATGCAGTGCTTGATGGAGCCCGGCATGTAGCCCAGATCGGTAACCAGCCCTAGCTTAAAGCCGTTCTGGCGCAGGCAGAAGCCGACCGGATCCACGGCGTCATGCGGGATGGTGAACGAGTCGATCTCCAGGTCTCCGATCGCCAGCCGCGAGCCGGCCGGAAAGGTCTCGATCCGAGCCTCCACGCCGTTCCAGTCCATCGCCGTCGCCGTCATCTCGGTCATATAGAACGGCGCCTTGGTCTTTTTGGCGAGCATCGCCAGCCCCTTGGCGTGGTCGGAGTGCTCATGACTGACCAGCACGGCGTCGATCTTGTCGATATCCTCGCCGATGGCGGCCAGCCGCTGCGTCAACTGGCGGAAACTGAATCCCGCGTCGACGAGTACTCGCACCTTCGACGTGGCGACAAAGGCCGCGTTGCCGCTGCTGCCGCTGCCGAGAGTGGAAAAACGCAGGCTCACGAGAAAAGTTGGCTCCGACTCTAAATCGACGGGCCGCTGGAGTCAAGCATACCCCAAATTGTGGACAGGCGCTCGATTTCAACCACTGGATGTGGGACAGAGGTTGCGCCCGACGCCGAACGCTAGAATCGGGAGGTGTCGTCCGAAGCCGAGTTGTATCGCTCCTTGCCCTCCGTTGACGAACTGCTGTCGCAACTGGAGGATGAGGGCGTCCCGAGGGCGCTGGCGCGCGACGAAGCGCGGGCGGCGCTGGACGAGATGCGCGCCGAAATCCGAGCAGGCAAGGGCCTGACCGGCCCGGACGCGCTGGAGCGAGCCCGGACGCGGCTCGAAGCTTGGCGGCGGCCCTCCCTGCGGCCGGTGATCAACGCCACGGGCGTAATCCTGCACACCAACCTGGGCCGGGCGCCGCTGTCGACCGCCGCCGTCGAGGCGATCGCCCGCACGGCCGGGCGCTACTCCAACCTGGAATACGATCTGACCTCGGGCCGGCGCGGGCGCCGCGACGCGCACGCCGGGGTGCTGCTCGAAAAGATTCTCGGCGCGCCGGCGATCGTGGTCAACAACAACGCCTCGGCGATCTATCTGGTGTTGCACGAGCTCGGCGCCGGAGGCGAGACGATCGTCTCGCGCGGCGAGCTGATTGAGATCGGCGACGGCTTTCGCATCCCCGAAATTCTCGAACGCAGCGGAACACGCCTGCGGGAGGTCGGCGCCACCAACAAGACGCGCCTGGACGACTACCGGGCGGCGATCGGTTCCCCAACGAAGCTGCTGCTGCGCGTGCACCCCAGCAACTTTCGAATCGAAGGCTTTACCGGACGGCCGGACTTGGCTGAGCTCGCCGGGTTGGCGCGCGAGCATGGCCTGCCGCTGGTGGAGGATCTGGGCAGCGGCAGCCTGTGGGACCTCTCCGCGCACGGCGTCGCCGACGAGCCCCCGGTGACGGCGAGCCTGGCCGCCGGAGTATCGCTGGCGACCTTCAGCGGCGACAAGCTGCTGGGCGGACCGCAGGCGGGAATCATCGCGGGCGACCCGGAGCTGGTCGAGCGGGTGCGGCGCAACCCGCTGTTCCGTGCGCTGCGGGCCGACAAGGTGATCTACGCGGCCCTGGAGGCGACCCTGCGGGAGTTCCTGCTGGAGCGCTGGGACGCAATCCCGGCGCTGCGCATGGCGCGGCTGAGCGTGGAGGCGATCGACGCCAGGGCGCGGGCGCTGGCCGAGCGTATCGGCGGCGAGGTCATCGACGGCGAGTCGCTGCTGGGAGGGGGCTCAACCCCGGCGCAAACGCTGCCGACGCGGTTGGTGCGGGTCCGGCCGGAGGGCATTTCGGCGGCGGCGCTGGAACGGCGACTGCGGGCGGGAGACCCGGCGGTCGTGGCACGGGTGGCCGACGATGCGCTGCTGCTGGACTTGCGAACGGTGTTTCCGGACGAGGAGGACGCGCTGACCTTGGCACTTCAGAAATAGGTTGTGGCGCACGGCTGCGCCGTGCACGCGAGGCTGCGCCTCGCGAAGTAACTTGTC
>CAYOPA010000205.1:0-9112 GCA_964405625.1 uncultured Bryobacterales bacterium | reverse complement strand
CTTGCCGGCTCGCCCAGCCCCGCCGCCTAGTTCACCGCGATCGTAATCCCCTCTTGGCTCCTCACTCCGCCCACGGTGACCAACAGCTCGACGGCGCCGCCGACCGGCGTATCCGCCGCCACCAGCGCGTTGACCTGCACCAAGCCGTTAATCAGCCCCGGCGCACCGCCCTTGTAAAGCACTTGAGCCGGCCGGCCGCCGATCGTCACCGAGACCGGCGCGACGAGCTCCGCCAGCTGCGGCCCGGTGGGCGCCAAGGCGCCGTCAACGCTCGCGGGGTTCGTGGCGCCGCCGCCGGTCATGAAGATCTGCACGGCTGAGCCGCGCCTGGCCGGATTGGCGGCGCTGTTGAGCGAGAAGTCCTGGTTGAGCACGGCGCCGGGGCCTCGGCCGGTCTGGGTGATGGAAAAGACAGTGGGCTTGGCCGCGGACACGGGAATGGTGACGGCGTTCGAGAGCACCCCGTCCTTCTCGATCTGAATCGTGGTCGAGCTTCTGCCCGCCAGCGAAAACGGCGCAACCGCGCTCGACTGACTCGTCAGGGCAAACACCATCGGAGCGGGCTGCCCGTCAAACAAAATGCGCGTCCCGCCGATTCGCGTTACGAAGCGGTCATCCGCGCCAAACTCGAGCTCGACCAGCGTACTGGGTCCAACGTTGGTTCCGAAGAACGACAAAATCTCGCCGGGTACTACCGACCCGCCCACAAAGCCGGCGGAGCTGACCACGCCTTCCGTGGTGATTGCAGGCGGCGCCGGGGGAGTCCCGCTGACCGAGAGCGTGTACGCTCCCTGCTGGCCCGGCGTGAGAGTGGTGGCTTCGACGAAGTAGCGGCCGGGTTGGAAGGGGAGCTCCAACAAGGCGTCGGTCCCGCCGCCGCTGTCGCCGTCCTGCGCGATTTGGCCTGACTCCACGTCAACCACGACCAGGTAGGCGTCAAACGCGGTGGACCGCAGAGTAATCGTCAGGGTCTGAGCGCTGGGCACATTGAGGTCGAAATAGTCCGCCAAGCTGCCGTCGCCGAGGATCGTGCGGTTGTCCGTGGCTTCAAGCACCCCATTCACCGTCTGTCCCACGGTGAGCAGGGCGGGCGACTTGGCCGGTCCCAGCGAGGTGACTGCCAGCGTGTAGGGGCCGGTCTCGCCGGGTTCAACCGAACTGGCTTCGATGATGTACGTGCCGGGGAACAGCGTGAGGTCGAGACGGGCGTCCGTGCCCAACAGCCCGCCCGCGTCGTCATCGTTAGAGGCGAGGAAATTGTCGTCACTGTCGAATAGACCGAGAAATGCGTCCACCGACGTGGAACGCATCTCGATTCTGAATGTCTGGGCGTTGGACACCGTCAGGCGGTAGCTGTCGGCGAAGCTGCCGTCGCCGAAACGCGTCCGGGCGTCGGTCGTTTGCAGGGCTCCGTTGACGGTTTGACCCACGGTGATGTCGACAATTTGCTGCCCCGGGTTGGCTGCGTCGGCGGCGACGATGGCCGGTCCGGCGCCGGCCTTGAGCAGCGGGGCCGCGACATAGGCCGCCGAGATCGAGCCCGCCGACAAGGCAATTACGGCAGCATCGGTTCCGCGAATGGCGAGCTCGGAGCGCCTGTCCTCGCTGAAAACTTCGTAGCTGCCGACTCCGTTCACCGCCGGCAGCCGGGTCAGGCCCGTCGGCAAGCGAAGAGCGGCTTGCAGGCCCGTCGACATTTTCACCAGCGCTCCCGCGGAGGAAGCCCAACCGATCTCGTCGGCGGACAGCGTGACTGTTTCGCCGACGAGGATCTTGACGGATGTCGCCGCCGCGCCTGGCCGGCTCGGCAGGACGCGCACAAATCCTGCGGCGCCGGAAGAGTTGGAAACAACCAGAACGCCGTTCGCCTCCGCGCCGGACAGACGAAACGCGTAGGTCAGCCCCGACTTGCCGGCGGATTCCGACGATGCGCGCCGAGCGCGGAGCACGCTGACGTCAAGCGACCCGTTCGGGGCCTGCTTGGCTTGCGGGTCGGCGGCCCAAGCGGGGACGAATACCACGAAAAGTAATAGGACTAGCGAATAAAGTCTCATGAGCGCTCCCTCCAGCACTAAGAACGGATGGAAGGCTCAAGGTTAGTGGATGGCGGGCCGAAACTCAAGCGTGAAAAACCGCGGTGACGCAGGGAACGACTTGCCCGCCGACCCGGGCTCTACAGGCGTTGCGCCCGCTGGATGGCCAGGAAATTTTCCAACAGCTTCCGGCCGACATCCGTCAAGATCGACTCGGGGTGAAACTGCACGCCCTCGACCGCGAATCGCTTGTGGCGGAGCCCCATAATCAAGCCGTCGGCCGTCTCGGCTGAAATTTCGAGCTCGTCGGGCAGGCTCTCCCGCCGCACAATCAGCGAGTGGTAGCGCGTGGCGGTAAAGTCCTGCGGCAACCCGTGGAAAATCTCGCGGCCGTCGTGATGGATGGAGCTGGTCTTGCCGTGCATCAGGTACGGCGCGCGCACCACGTTGCCGCCGAACGCCTCGCCGATCGCCTGGTGCCCCAGGCAGACGCCCAGAATTGGCTTTTTACCTGCAAAGCGCTGGATGAGATCGACGGAAATGCCCGCTTCCTTCGGCGTGCAGGGCCCCGGCGAAACCACGATCTTCTCCGGGTCCAGGGCCTCGATCTCATCCAACGTGATCTGGTCGTTGCGTCGCACTTCGAGCTCAGCCCCCAGCTCGCCCAGGTGTTGGACGAGGTTGAAGGTAAACGAATCGTAGTTGTCGATGACGAGAATCATCTAAAGCTCCCGTGCCAAGTCCACGGCCCGCAATAGCGCGCCCGCCTTGTTCATCGTCTCGTCCCACTCATTGTCGGGTTGGGAGTCGGCCACGATGCCCCCGCCGACCTGCAAGTAAGCCTTATTCCCTTGGACGAACATCGTGCGGATGGCGATGCAGGAATTGAGATTCCCAGAAAAATCCAAATACATCACGCTGCCCGAGTAAACGCCTCGCTTCGTCGGCTCCAGCTCGGCGATAATCTCCATCGCGCGCACCTTGGGCGCGCCGGAAACCGTACCGGCCGGGAAGCAGGCCTTGAGCGTGTCGAAGGCGTCCTTGTCCTCGCGCAACCGGCCGCGCACTCCGGAAACGATATGCATGACGTGCGAGTAATACTCGATGCGCTGGAACTCCGGCACCCGCACCGAACCGTATTCGGAGACACGGCCCACGTCGTTGCGCCCCAAGTCGACCAGCATGACGTGCTCGGCCAGCTCCTTTTCATCGGCCAGCAGGTCGGCCGCCAAGGCGCGGTCTTCGGCCTCGTTGGCGCCGCGCTTGCGCGTGCCGGCGATCGGCCGATACTCCACGTCGCGGCCCTCCACCTTCACCAGCATCTCGGGCGACGAGCCCAGCACCACGTTCTCGCCAAGCTTCAGATAGAACAGGTACGGCGACGGGTTGACGGCCCGGAGCGCGCGGTAAATCTGGAACGGCGGCGCGGGCAGATCCATCTCCAGCCGCTGCGAAAGCACGACTTGGAAGATGTCGCCGGCCAGGATGTACTCCTTGGCCTTTTCGACCGCCTCGCGGTGCTGCTGCCTGGACATGTTGGAGCGCACCTCGACCGGCCCGGTCGAGGTCGCATGCGGCGGGACCGGCGTCGGCTGCGCCAATACCTTTTCGACTTCGGCAATCTGCTCGCCCGCCTGCCGGTAGGCGGCCTCCAGATCCTGGTGCTCGTCCAGCCGCACGTTGGCGATTAGATAAATCAGGCGCTTGAGGTGGTCGAAGACGACGACGTTAGTGAAAAACAGAAACACCGCGTCCGGGGCGTTCACGTCGGCGATGCGATGGGGAGGCACGCGGGGCTCGATCAAGCGGACGATGTCAAAACCGGCGTAGCCGACGGCGCCGGCCAGGAATGGCGGCAGCCCCTCCACGTGAACGGGCTTGAATCCCCCGGCGAGGTCGCGCAACACGTCAATGACGTTGCCTTGGCGGGTTTCCGTCCGCCCGGCGCGGACGATCTCGACTTGGTCGCCGCGCGCGGTCACCCGCAGGAACGGGTCGACGCCGAGGTACGTGTAGCGGCCCAGCCGTTCGCCGCCCTCCACGCTTTCGAGCAGAAACGAGTAGTCGCGATCCGCCGCCAGCTTCAGGTACGCCGAGACCGGAGTCTCCAAATCCGCCACGTACGACTTCCACACGGGCGCAAGATTCCCCTGCGCGGCCATGCCCTGGAAAGTTTCAAAACTCGGATTCAAAGAAGCGATTCCCCTTGTAATACCTCTAGCACAGCGTTTCGCATCGTGGTTTGCGGAGCCTTGACGCCGGTCCACAGCTCGAACTGCGCGGAGGCCTGCTCGATGAACATTTCCAGCCCCTCGATCGTCTGCTTGCCTTGCGCCGCGGCCTGCCGCAACAGGGTGGTCTGGAGCGGGTTGTAAACCATGTCGAAAACGATCTCCGCGGGGATGCGCTCGGGAAACAGCGTATCGGCGACATTGGGGCTCATGCCGACGGGGGTGGTCTGCACCAGAGCGTCAAACGTGGCGCGGGCGAGCGAGTCCCACGTCGTGGAGGAGACGCCGGCCGCCTTGGCGAGCGCCTTGGCATTGGCGGGATTGCGGCCCGCCACGACGACGTCGGCGCCACGGTCGGCCAGCCCGAACACGGCAGCCCTGGCGGCGCCGCCCGTTCCCGCCACCAGCACCCGGGCGCCCTCCAGCTTTAGCCGCTTCTCAAGCGGCTTGACCACGCCCAACACGTCCGTATTCGTCCCCCACAGCTTGCCGTCCTTGCGATAGACCGTATTCACGGCGCCGATTCGCTCCGCCAGCGGGTCCAGCCCGTCCAGATGCTCGATGACGGCCTGCTTGTGGGGAATTGTCACGCTGAAGCCCTGAATCTGGAGCTTCTCGGCCAAGTCAAAGAAATCCGCGAGCTGCTCAGGAACGACCCGAAACCCGAAGTAGCAGGCGTCAATCCGCTTGCGGCGAAAGGCGCGGTTGTGCATTCTCGGCGAAAGCGAATGCGCTACCGGATCGGCGATCACGCCGTAGACCTTAGTCTGACGGCCGCGGCGGGGCAACTGGTAGAGATCGCGCAACGCGCTCGCCGTGATCTGGCCCGGCGCCGTGCCGGCGGCCCCGTCCGGCGAAGCGAACGCAAAGCGGCCTCCGTGGGCGACCGCCAGCACGCGGCTCGGCATGCCGGCCTCGCCCATCGCCATCACGGCCATCGGCGTATTGGGATGGGCGTCGAGCAGCGCCGTCAACCGGGCGTTGTCACTGGGCCTCGTCGCCGTCACCGCCAACTTGTAGATGTCGGCTGGAATTTTTCGCAGCCGGGCCAGGGCGGCCTCCAGGTCCGGACAGCCCTGGAAGTCATGGAACGACAGCACGACCCGCGTCGTCTTCCCCAGAGCCTCCGACAGCCAGGGCGCCGGCTCGGCTGTCTCGATCTCGACGTCCACGAGCTGGGCGCCGGCGGCGGCGGCGGCGTTGAGCACCACGGCTTGTTCTTCAATCGTTCCTTCGAAACGGCCCTGCGCCTCAACGCGCCGACAAGTGGCCAGCAGCGTCGGGCGCGGACGCCAATCCGACAAGCGCCGGATTGCCTCAATGCCTTCGCCCGGCTTGTCGAGCATGTCCAGACGTAGCTCAAAGAAACGCTGGTCGCGCTCCAGGCCGGCCACGGCCAAGCGCTCCATCTCCTCGGGCGTCGAGCAACCCAGGGCCACGCACAGGCGCGGAATCGACTTCAGAGAGATCATCAAGAACCTGCTTTCTCAAACGCCGCGCCCACGAAGCTCACCACCGACTGCTCGTCGATGTTCCACTGCTCGTAATTCAACATGCGGCCCCGATACGGCTGCGCCGCTTGGAGGAACGTGTACATCGGCCCGTAGCCGCACCAGCGCAGATCATCTTGGTTCGGGTGCATCTTCTCAAAAAATCCGGCGCTGTCGCCCGCGCAGAGCCGTTTCATCCGTTCTTCGTCGCGGCGGCGGACCTCCACCATGCGCCCTTGGCCGGCGATCGCCTCAAACCCATCGCCGTAGCGACGGCCGACGTGAGCCATATCCACGCCGAGCACCCAGATGACGTCGCCGCGTTGCTCGGCAAGCTCGCCCAGCGCCTCAAAAAAACGCCGCGCGCGATCGTTCGTTTCCGGCGCCCGTCCGGTGTACAGGCTCTCGGACAACGAGCCGCACAGGATCGGAACCGCCCGCAGCCGCTCGCCCTCGGGCAGGCTCCCACCCAGCCGTCCTTGCAGGAAAACCGACTGGAACTCGATCGAATGCTCCGAGGAGTGGCAGTAATCTTCCATGAGAACCGAGCCGGCGGCGCGATCCGCGAGCGCGTCCACGAAAGCGGTGTCGGTTTCCACCGGTCCCAGCGGCGTCTGGTAAGGTTTGCGGGTCAGGCCAAAGCGCCCAGGCTCGCCATAGTGCGATGTTCCCAAGATGATAAACGTCCGCGAAGCGTGCTCGGGCCGGATCTTCCGATAAGCGGCCGCATAGCTGGCGTAGCCGCCCTCGGGGCTGACGTGCGGCGCGGCGACGCCCATAAGCTCGCCTTCGTCCGGCTCCGAGGCCTCCTGCCCGGCCGTCGGGGCGCCATAACGTTCGAGCGTCCGCCCCAGCTCGTTCGGGTCGGTTGGGTAGGATGACCCGGCGTGGGCCGGTTCGCGCTCGGGGGCCTCGACGAACCGCCTTTGGCGCTCGTCGCGCATCCGCTCAAACGCCGCGGACTCCAGAAACCCGTTGGAGTCGAGCGTATCGACAAAGTGCGCCGCCAGCTCGCTCGTCTGCAGCTCGCCGGTGAGTTGGGTGAGCGCCGCCCGCAGGTCCAGCTCCGTACTCTCGCCGTCAAACAGGGGCAGCAGCCGGGCCAACCCCGGCGGCACGACGATCGTGGCGTCGGTGTAATGGAACGGGTCGCGCAACAGCAGCCCGGGCCGATCCGGAATCGGCGAGGGCATGATGTCGAGGCCGTCTCGCAAGGGGGGGAGCGTGCGAGCCAACCTACAGATTAGCGCGGCGAAACAATGGGAATCGCCCCTGACGCTACAATCGAGGCAGCCGCCGCCATGCGCCGTGTCTTGTCCACCCGCCTGTTCTCCTCGGAACGCCTCTCCGCGTCGACGCTGAGCCGGATCGAGCGCGCCGGCTTCCACTCCGTCGCCCTCTACGGCGAGCGCTGGAGCCTGGACTATCGCCAAAAGGGGCGCATCGAAGAGCTGCGAAGCTGGTTCCGCGACTCCGAGCTCAAAGCGCGCGCCCTGATCGCGCCCACCACCAACGACGAGTCCGGCCGCGGCGATCCCGACGCCATGCTGCGGATCACCGAGCTGGACCGCCCGCGCCGCGTCAAGATCACCGACGAGCTCAAGCGCGTGCTCGAAGTCGCCGACTCAATCCCGTACGGCTACCTGATCCTGACGCTCGGCGAGCCCGACGAGGCTTTCAGCGAGGCCGCCATGGACGCCGCCTTCAACGCCCTGGACGAGATCAACATCATGGCCGGACAGCTTGGCGTGGAGCTCCTGCTGTACAACTTCGACAACGAGCTCGCCACGGCCGACCGCCTGGAAGAGCTGCTGCGCTTCACGCACCTGCCGCTGGGCTATGCCTTCGATTTTCCCTCGGCGCAGTCCACCGGCAAACTGACGGCGGAGTTTGAAACGATGGCCGAGAAAATTCGCGCTGTTCTCGCCGCCGATGGCGAAGACCCGCGCAAGCCGCGGCTGTGGCCGAACGGCGAGGATACAGCGGTGAATTGGGGCCTCGGCCGAGAGTTGCTGCAGGAGCTTGGCGGGGAGCAGCTCCTGATTCTCGACGTGGACCCGGACCCAAAGCTCGAGCCTTTCGACGCGGCCAAGCGCGCATTTGACTTTTTGGAGGGCGTGGATTGAGCAACGCAACGCATCCGACCATTACGATCCAGCAGGCCGGCTCGCACGAGGGCGAGACGGTCGTCATCCAGGGCTGGCTGCACAATCTGCGCCGCTCGGGCAAAATCGCTTTCCCGATCTTTCGCGACGGCACGGGCTTTATCCAGGGCGTGGCCGTCAAAGCCGAGGTCGGCGACGAGATCTTTGACCGCATCCGCCACCTCACCCACGAAAGCTCCGTGCGGGTGACCGGCGGGCTTCGGGCCGACGAGCGGGCGCCCGGCGGCTACGAGATGGACGTGCGCGACGTGGAGGTCCTGCAAGCCGTCTCCGTCGAAGACCCCTTCCCGATTACGCCTAAAGAGCACGGCATCGACTTCCTGCTCGACCATCGCCACCTGTGGCTGCGCAGCCGTTTGCAGCACGCCGTGCTACGCGTGCGCCACTCTGTGGTGCGGGCCGTGAGGGACTTTTTTGACAACGACGGCTTTACGCTCGTCGATACGCCGATCCTCACCCCGGCCGCCTGCGAGGGCACGACGACGCTGTTCGAGGTGCCTTATTTCGACGAGGGCTCCGCCTACCTGGCGCAGTCGGGGCAGCTTTACAGCGAAGCGACGGCGATGGCGATGGGCAAGGTCTACTGCTTCGGGCCGACCTTTCGCGCTGAGAAATCGAAGACACGACGGCACCTGACCGAGTTCTGGATGGTCGAGCCCGAGATGCCGTTCGTGGATCTCAACGACATCATGGACCTCTCCGAGCGCTTCGTGGAGGCCGTGGTGGCGCGGGTGCTCGACGAGCGCAAGGAAGAGCTCAAGACGTTGGAGCGGGATGTTTCGAAGCTGGAGTCGGTCCGGCGGCCCTTCCCGCGCATCGCTTACGACGACGCCGTCAAGACCCTGCAAGGCAAGGGTAGCGAGATCGAGTGGGGCGGCGATTTCGGCAACGCCGACGAGACGCTGCTGGGCGAGGACTACGATCGGCCGATTCTGGTGCACCGTTTCCCAACCGCCATCAAGGCCTTCTACATGCAGCCGGACCCGCTGCGGCCCGAGGTCGCCCTGGGAGTGGACATGATCGCGCCGGAAGGCTACGGCGAGCTGATCGGCGGCGGCCAGCGCATCCACGACTACGACCTGCTGCTGGAGAAGCTCAACGAGCACAAGCTGCCCCGCGAGGCGTTTGACTGGTACCTGGACCTGCGCAAGTACGGCTCGGTGCCGCACGGCGGCTTTGGCATGGGGATTGAG
>CAYOPA010000204.1:8434-9137 GCA_964405625.1 uncultured Bryobacterales bacterium | reverse complement strand
CCCCCCCCCGGAGCTGAAGGAATGGCAGCGAATCAGCCCCTTCTGGACGAACATCCCGCACTGCCTGACGACCGTTAATCTCCACAACAACCACGGCGAAGAACCGCTGACCGTCTTTCCGGTCCTTTACCTCGCGGACGGTACGCCCCTTGAGCTTGACCCGATTGAGTTGGGCCCCCTCGGCAGCGCCCAGATCGAAGTCAACGAAACCGTAAACGCGATGGGTTACACAACCCCGCAGTTCGGCGGAGCGGTCTTCCGCTACGAAGCCGAGCACGGCGGCCGGCTTTCGGTCGAAACGGCGGTGTTGATGCCGACGAACAACTTCTTGTACTCGATTGAGTCGTTCACCGGGCTCCTGCCGAAGTCGAACGTGCAGCACTCGGCGTTCTGGCTTCCCACCTCGCGAACGGAGGTTTTCTACTCCGCGCACAACGTCTCCGATCAGGCGGTGATGCTGCGGCCCAAGCTCCAACTTTGGAACGAGACCTTCGAGCTCGACGCCGTCGAAATCGCGCCGAAGGGCCTGACCATGCTGCGGCTGACGGCGGAACAGCTGGGCGAGTACATCCGCAAGGCGGGCCGCTCCCGCGCAAGCGTCGTGGGCGGCGTCACGCTTGAGCATGACGGCCCAGCCGACGCGGTGTACGCCGTCGGCTGGCTCGACGACAGCGACAACGGCTATTCCAATATGATGAGCTTT
>CAYOPA010000204.1:1734-8424 GCA_964405625.1 uncultured Bryobacterales bacterium | reverse complement strand
TTTGCCGATCCAGCCGCCACGTCGGGCCAGCAACTCTACGGCGTGCAGTTGTTTCTGGGCAAGCAGCCGGGCTTGGTCGGACCGGGAGCGCCTCTCGACATGCGCACCCACGTGGTTTTGCGAAACATGACCGCCGGCTCGGTGGGAGCGTCGGTCTCGGCGTCATACACGCGTGGCAATTCGGTCGAGACCGCGCCCCTGCCGCCGCTGAAACTGGCGGCGCACGCCGTCGAGGAGTATGATCTCAATGCGCTCCAGCAGCGAGGCGTGATTCCGCGTGACGTCTCCGAGGTCTTGCTGAAAGTGGACTACTTCGCGGCGCCGGGAGCATTGATCGGGCGGGCGTATTCGATCTCGTCCGATCTGACCTACGGGTTGTACTCGGTGCTCGAGAGCCGCGGCACGGGCTTCTACAGTGGCGTCTACTGGAGCCTGCGAGAAGACGAGAACACGGTGTTCACCATCGCCAACGTCAGCGACAAGGAGACGGCGGCGCGCTTGGAGCTGGCGCATGCGGGCGGCAAGATCGAGCTGCCGCCGATGAAGCTGCTGCCGAACCAGACTCGGACGGTGAACCTGCGGCGCGACTTGCGCCGGCTGCTGCGCGAAGCGGGCCGCGAGTTGCCCGAGGGCGCGCTGTCCGGCGGCTACCGATTGAAGGGCGTTGACGATCCGTTGCGGGCGGAGTTGCTGGTGAAGGAGCACGTGCTCAACTCCACGAAGAAGACGGCGGCGCCTTTCTATGCTTCGTGCAACTACGTGACCAGCGTCTGGTTGAGCGCCCCCACCTTCCCGGTGCAGGTCGCCCTGGGCGGAACGACGAACGTCGGCCCGATGTGTACCTGGAACGTCGGCGGCAACGAGGCCGACTACGGCGCTTCCTTGCAGCCGGACGGAGGGAATGAGATCTCGATTTCGCCGCAGTATGGGTACACGCGCACGATCTCCGGGCTGAATGTAGGCACGCGGACTATGCTGCTGAGCTCGCAAGTGCCGCGGCCGCCTGATCCGTGCCATTCGCAGGCTGTGCCTGCTTCGCCGCAGCCACAAGCGCAGGTTAGCTGCCCGGTTCCTTCTGGAGAAACAACTACTGCAATAGGGTGGGATGGCTCTGATCCTACCATCCATCACTTTCAACAGCGACTACAACCGACAGGGACATCGTTCGCAAATCGAGTCGTAACTGAGTCGAACGCACAGGCGGCCTCCGACACCTGCTGGTTTCCGGGATCGCTTTTTGCCAAGACTACTGGCGTGACCGGAGGAAATTGGACGGTCAGCTCCTCTAACTATTGGGGGCCCGACGCTGTGGGCTGGCAAGCTCAAGCGGTGGCTTACTATCAAGAGGAAAGGCCCAATGAAGATCTCGGCTTTCCATGTCAATTCACCATGTATCAACGGCTGACAATCAGTTGTCCGGGAGCTTCTTCCTCAGTTTATCGGTCACAGGTGATCCTCAAGGGAATCATCAATAGCAGCGGTGGCGCCAGCGAACGAGACGGCGTAAAGGAAACCTATTAGCCAAGCGCAAGTGGACAATCGCAGTGCCTGACATGATAACAAGGAGAACCATCCTCACCGGCGCGCTGTTCGTCGCTGACGGGTTTACTCAGCAACAAACATCTCCCGCCGGTGTGATTACAGCAACCGGAAGTGAAGCCACTTTTGTGGTGGACTACCCGCGGCCGCTCGAGTCGCTTGTGTACACATTCGTGAATACCTATCGATGGCAAGTGACCTTTGAGGAAGCGCCTTTGGAGCATCCGGTCGACAGAATTGACGTCACCCGGGACCCTGCCGCTAAGAGCAGATCGTTTCGTCCGCGGGGCGGACCATTCTCGTTCCGCTATGATCTGGGGCCAGGCGGATCGCCACCGGCGAGCCCGAAGGTCGCCCTGGAAGCCGCAATCGCAGCCTACAACGCTTCCATACTCCCTGGCCGCTATCGCTTGGCGGAATCGCCGCCGTATTGGCATATCGTCCCCACAGCCTGTACGAACGCCTCGGGTGACTTGGTTGAAGCGAGCAGCCCGTTCGACATCCTAATTAGTCAGGAGGCGAGGGAGCGTTCGCTCCAGATAGCATTCGAGGAGATGATCACAACCATTGAGGCTGTATCAGGACATCAGATCTTGGTTGGCTTTTCGCCCTTTGGCCGTGGTGATCAGACAATGGTCGAAGAGGGCTTTCTTCAGGTTTCAGGCCGGGAGGTGCTGCGTCGGCTGCTTGGATCGCTCGGTAATCGCTATGTTTGGTACTTGATGAAGGATCCCGGGAAAAGGCGGTATGGGCTGAGCATAGTGCTGCTCTGAAATCCCAATGCGGATTGGAACGAGCCAATGAAGGAGGGCCAATGAGGGCCCAAGGGGCCAAGCCAATGGAAGCCAATGCGGAGCCAAGGAGCCAATGCGGGACGGAGCCCGAATTTACAAGCGGGGGAAATCTGCGCCTCCGTGATTCCTGCTGGTTGGTTTGCACCGAGTCGTGACTGCCTGGATGCTTGATGATGCGTGATGTCGACCAACTCCACAACCCTCGTCCGGGAAAGCCCGTGGGTTCGCGAATACAGCGTGGACGGTGAGCGGTATCTCGACTCGAAGTACCGAACCTACGACTGCGAGGCGCCGGCGGCGTACGCCGCCCTCCCGATCGCGCTGATCGGGTCCGGTTGGTCTCAATCCGGGCCGGACGACTGGCGCGTACGGACGGCCTTCCGGCCGCCCCAAAAGCAGCCCCAACCATAAAGCTAGACTCCGCCACCCGACCCGGGTAGGATAAAGGGGCCCCCGAAAAAACCCGCCGCGTCGCTTTGACTGAATTTCAGGAGGCTTGCACATGTTTCGTTTCTTTCTTGTGGTCGCGCTAGCGGCGGCCCCTTTGCTGGCCCAGGACGGGCCGCAGCTTCTCCCCCTGCCCCCCGAGCGCCCGCAGCGCCCCATTGTCAGCCCGACGGCGTTGGCGGAACGCTACATCGGTTTGAGCGAGCAGGACGTTCGTTTCCTAAAGTCCCTCCAGGCGCAAGCGGCCCGTCAAGCCGCCGCCCTGGCCAGACGGGGCGCCGAGATTCGGGCTCGGCTCATGGAGTTGCGCCAGTCGGAGGATCCCGACATGGACTTGATGAACCAGTTGCTGCGCGACTTGCAACGCGTGCAGAACGCCATTGATCAAGTGCACTCCGACTACCGCGAGCAGGCGATCCGATCGCTCAGCCCGGAGCAGCAGGAAAAGCTCGCTGACCTGCAGATGGCTTGGGATCTGGCCGCCCCGGCGCGTCAGGCCGGCCAGTTGAACCTGATCGAAGGCGCTCCCACTCCGATCCCGGTTCCGCCGCCGGCAGCCGATCAACAGGCCCGCTCGCCGCGCAGCCGCTAGCCAAAGTAGGGACGGGCATTCCTGCCCGTCCCTCTTCCGCCCTATCGCGCCCGCAGCCACGTCACCAAGTCGGCCACGTCGCGCGAGGTCAGCGTGGGCCACGCCATCCCGTCCTCCCACATCTTGTCGCGCATGGCGGGCGCGTGCTCCCACGCTCCGACCACCAGATCCGTCGCGGTCCACTCCCGTTTCGGCAGAGGTTGCTGCTCGTGGCATCCGGCGCAACCCTTGGAGTTGTAGACCCGCTCCCCGCGTTCGCGCTCGCCGCGCGCCTCCAGCACCCCCTCCTCAAACATGTAGGAGAGCAACTGCCCCATCTGGCCTTGTTCCAACCGCGGGATCTCCAGGCCGGCTTCGTTGGCCCACTCCTGCATAATCGGGCGGTGGTTCCACATCTCCACGGCCAGCCCCGTGAGCGTGCGGTGACGGCGGGGCGCATCGGCCAGCGCAACCAGATCGGGATTGCCGGGCAGCATGCTGTGGCATTGGGCGCAGCCCAGATCGTCGAACAGACGCATCCCCGCCTGGGGGGCGCCGAGGCGCAGGCGGGCGCGACGCGGCGGCAGGTCCGGCAACCCATAGACGTAGGTCAGCAGGTCCGCGAGCTCCCGGGTGTTGAGGGTCGGCCAAGGGCGCCCGTCCAGCTCGCCCTCTTCCTGCATGGCCGCCCCGTGGTTCCACATCGCCTCCAGGAAGCGGCCGGGGTCGTCCAGCAGCGGCCAGTCGGGAACGGCCGGGCCGATGCCGCCGGCGTCAGTGCGCACCAGCGCGTGGCAGCGGAAGCACTCTTTCCGGCGGAACGTCGCCCGCCCGCGCTCCGCGTTGCCGGACGGCTCGAAATAGCGCACGGAGTAAAGGTAGGCGAACACGTCGCGCGCCTCCTGCCGATCCAGACGCGGCGGCGCTTCGCCCTTGCTCTCCGCCGCGGCCCACATGGCGGGGCTGTGGTTCCAAAGCCGGGCCGCAAACTCAGCCGGCGAGAAGCCGCCCGGCGTCGGACGTCCCAGGTCCGGAGCGCTGCGGTCGCCGCCCTGACCCATCAGGGCGTGGCAACTCGTGCAGCCTCGGTTGCGCAATGCGTCCGAGCCGCGGACGGAATCGTAGGACTGGCCGAATGCCGGGCCGGCCAAAAGTGCGAAAAGCAGACAGCGAGCTAAAGAACCCTGAAACATGGCGGCGCCTCCGAACCTAGCTATGATTGCACGCAGAGGGCCAGACGCTGAACCAGCAGAGCGTGGGCCTTGGCGGCGGTCGTGCGGTCCGCGATCGGGTTTTATGCCCCAGAGCACTTTGTATTGTCGCGCTGCCCCGGGGGCGTTACTATAAAGACCGTCCATAGGAGATCGCCATGCAGCGCAGAACGTTTGTCAAGACCGCGGCCGGGGCCCTGGCCGCTTCCCCCGCCTTCGCCGCCGGCGCCCGAGTGCTCGGCGCCAACGATACCATCCGGGTCGCCGTGCTCGGGGTCAACGGACGCGGTCAGAGCCACTATAATGGGCTCCAGCCGCTGAAAAACGTCGAGGTGACGCATTTTGTCGACCCTGATCTGGAAGTCGGCCGCCAGCGCGCCGGCGAGTTCGAAGAGAAGCACGGCCATCGGCCCGAGGTGGTGCAGGACCTGCGCCGCGTGCTCGAGAACAAAGACATCGACGTCATCACCATCGCCACGCCGAACCATTGGCACACTCTGGCGGCCATCTGGGCCTGCCAGGCGGGCAAGGACGTCTACATCGAGAAGCCCGCCACGCACACCTACAACGAGGGCCTGAGCCTGGTGGCCGCCGCCAAGAAGTACGAGCGCATCGTGCAGCACGGCGTGCAACTCCGCTCCTCGGAGGCCGTCCAGGAGGCCGTCCAGAAGATGCGCGACGGCCTGATCGGCGACGTCTACATGGCGCGCGCGACGATCTTCAAGTGGCGCCCGAAGATGGAAAACTTCCCCGATGAGACGCCGCCGTCGACGCTGGACTACGACCTGTGGGTTGGCCCCGGCAAGTTCCGCCCGTACTCCAAGCGCCACGTGCACTACAACTGGCACTGGACGTGGGACTATGGCAACGGCGAGATCGGCAACCAGGGCATCCACGAGACCGACATGCTGCAGTGGGGCCTGGACGTGGGTCTGCCCACCAAGCTGACCTCGATGGGCGGCAAATACCTGTGGAACGACCACCGAGAGACGCCGGAATTGTTGACGACGTTGATGGAGTTTGACGGCGGCAAGAAGTACGGCGAGGTGGCCGTGCGCTTCTGGAGCTCGAACCACGAGACCGACGACGCCAACGGCAACCTCTTCTACGGCTCCGAGGGGTATCTGGCGATCAGCGGCTACACGAAGTACGCCTTCTACTTCGGCCGCAAGAACGAGCCCGGCCCGACGGGCTCGGCGCCGACGATGCACTTCGAAAACTTCATCGACGCCGTCCGCAGCCGCAAGGCCTCGGATCAGAACGGCACGGTGGAGCAGGCTCACAGCGCGGCCGGCATGGCGCACCTGGGCAACATCACCTACCGCGTCGGGCAGGTGCTGGAGTTCGACCCGGCGACCAACCGCTTCACCAACAACGCCGAGGCGAACAAGATGCTCGGCAAGAAGTACCCGAAGGGCTTCGAGGTGCCGGCGCCGGATAAGGTGTAGGGACGATCGGCGTCTGGGCGGCCGGAAGGCCGGCCCCTGGAGTTTCTACATTCTGACTGGCGGCGGCAGGTGGCGCGCGGCTCCAGCCGAGCTGCGTCTTCGCTTATCGACGACGTTCCTGCGATCCCACGCAAGCGTCGGGCAAGGGCCTCGACCTGGGGGTCGAGGCGGCAGGCGTGGGCGCCTGCGCCACCTCTCCGCCGCGGACCTGAGTGAAATGTAGAAACTCCAGGGGCCGGCCTTCGGGCCGCCCCTAATTTTATGGGCTGCTACCTCGCTTTTGAAACCGGCGGCGCCAAGCTCGTCGCCGGTCTGGCTGACTCCGGCGGCGTTTTGCGGGAAACCCGCGTGCTGCGGCGTAATCCCTCGGACCGAGCGGCCGAAAGCCTCGATCGCCTGATCCACGCGGGCCGCGATTTGCTCGACGGCGAGCGGCCCCTCGCCGTCGGCTTCGGCTACGGTGGCGGCGTGGACCGCGCCCGCAACCGGCCCTTGAAGTGCTTTCACGAAGACGGCTGGGCCGAGATCAATCCTGTCAGCCTGTTGACGGATGCCTTCCTGGCGCCTGTCTTCATGGAAAACGACTGCAAGGTCGCCGCGCTGGCCGAGGCGGTCTTTGGGGCGGGGAAGGGCGCCCGGACGGTCTTCTACATTACGCTCGGCAGCGGCGTCGGCGGCTT
>CAYOPA010000204.1:0-1724 GCA_964405625.1 uncultured Bryobacterales bacterium | reverse complement strand
TGAAAGGTGAGCCGACGGGCCGCAAGACCGACAGCGTCGGCGGCGGGTTGGTGCGGGACGGGCGGATTGCGACGCTGAGCGACCAGGGCGAGGCGGAGGTCGGGCACTTACTCGTCGAGCCCGGCGGGCCGCTATGTCCCTGCGGCCGACGCGGCTGCCTGGAGGCGCTGGTCTCCGGCCCGGCGCTGGCTAAGCTCGCCCGCGCGTCCGGGCTGGAGATGGACGGCCCCCAGCTCATGGACGCTTGGCGGGCGGGAGACGCCCAAGCGAGAAAGGTGGTGGAGCGAGCGGCCGAGGCCCTGGCCGTCGCGCTAGGCGCCGTGATGACGCTGTTCGCCCCGCAGGCGATCGTCATCGGCGGCGGAGTCGGCAGCGGCAACCCGGATTTCGTCGCCCTGGCGGCGGAGCGCACTAAACCCTATTGCTCAACTTATTTCCATAGCTTTTTTCGAGTGGTTCCGGCGGCCCTTGGAGAATCGGCGGTTACGCAGGGAGCGGCGCTGCTGGCGGCCCGCGAGTCGGTTGTCTCCAGGTGACAGGCGTGCTACAACTGGGAACGGGTCCCTTCCCCAACGGCATCGGCGCGGGCCGGTGAAATCCTCGATTGGTCGGCGTCATCGTGTCGGTCCGCTCCGCGGCCGAGCGGGTCGCCCTGCGGAGTCGCTTTCAAATGAGCTTTGAGCAGATCCTCGCCCTCGAAGACGGCTGCGTCTTTCGGGGCCGCGGCGTCGGTGCGCGCGCCGAGCGCGGCGGCGAGGTCGTCTTCAACACCGGCATGACCGGCTACCAGGAGATCTTCTCGGATCCCTCTTACTCCGGCCAGATCGTGGTGCTGACTTACCCGCAGATCGGCAACTACGGAACCAACGAGCAGGACGGCGAATCCGATCGCCCCTACATCGAAGGGCTCGTGGTGCGTGAGTTTTCGAGAATCTCCAGCAGTTGGCGCTCGGATGAGCGCGCCGACGACTATCTTGCCCGTCATGGCGTGCCGATCTTGGGCGACATTGACACGCGGGCGCTGGTGCGGCGCCTGCGCGACCATGGCGCCCAGCGCGGCGTGATTTCTTCACTGGATTTGAACCCGGAGAGCTTGATCGAAAAAGCCCGCGCCCTGCCGACGATGGCCGGGCTCGACTTGGCCTCCAAAGTCTCGGTCGCCAAGCCTTATGAGTGGTCGCAGGGCGTGGAACCCTGCTCGCCGTCGCAGCATGTCGAAGACCCTGGCGAGCCCAGGTTCCACGTGGTCGCCTATGACTTCGGCATCAAGCGCAACATCCTGCGCCGGCTGGTGCAGATCGGCGCCCGCGTGACGGTGGTTCCGGCGACGACCTCCTCAGAAGACGTGCTGGCGATGAGGCCGGACGGCGTCTTTATCTCCAACGGCCCCGGCGACCCCGAGCCTTTGCAGGCGCAGGCGAACGAAATCCGGAAAATGGTCGGTCGGACGCCGATTTTCGGCATCTGCCTGGGCAACCAAGTGCTGGGGCTGGCGCTGGGCGGCAAGACCTTCAAGCTCAAGTTCGGGCACCACGGCTGCAACCATCCCGTGCGCAACGAGCTCACCGGACAGGTGGAGATCACCTCGCAGAACCACGGCTTTTGCGTCGATCCGGACTCGCTGCTCGCCGGCGAGACCCAGATCACACACGTGAATCTCAACGACCAGACGGTCGAAGGTTTCCGGTCCACCAAGGACCCGCTGTTTTGCGTGCAATACCATC
>CAYOPA010000203.1:0-9192 GCA_964405625.1 uncultured Bryobacterales bacterium | reverse complement strand
TGGAGGTCCAGACGCTGCGATGATCCGCGTGGTTCTGCCATACCACCTGCGCAATTTGGCGCAGGTGGAGGGAGAGGCGGAGGTGGAGGCGCCGAGCCCGGCTACGCTCGGCGCCGTCCTCGACGCACTGGAAGCCCGCTACCCGAAGCTCAAGGGCACGATGCGGGATCACCAGACGAAGCAACGGCGGGCGTTCGTACGGTTCTTTGCGTGCGCGGAGGATTTCTCGCACGAGCCGCCGGAGACGGAATTGCCGAGAGAAGTGAGGGAGGGGAAGGAGCCGCTGCTGGTGGTGGGGGCGATGGCGGGGGGATAGGTTCTAATTCCGGCGCAACCCTGACGCGCGCCTGATTCGGCGTAGCAACTTTGTCAGGATTCCAAGCTATGGGAAATATCGCCCCCCGCCGCCCGGACTCTCGCTGAGATGCTGAGCCTCAATCAGCTCCGACGGAAATCCGAAGGCCGACGGACACGAATGTCCGTCGCCACCGAACGCAGCCCCAGTGGGGGCGGACATTCTTGTCCGCCAGTCACAAGACCCTACAGCTCGACTTCGGTCTCCACCGGCGCCTCGTAGTCCACGCCCTCGACGTCAAATCCGAAGAGCTGGTTGAAGTCGCTGCGAAAGCCGGCGTAGTCGCTGAGCCGCTTCAGGTTGGCGGTGTTGACCTCGGGCCACAACGCCAGCGTCTCCGCTTGCACGTCGTCGCGCATCTCCAGATCGTCGAGCCGGATCAGCCGCTCGGGGTCGACCGGCGGAGTGCGGCCGTCGCGCAGACGGTCAAACAACAAGCGCTCGATCTGCTCGATGCAGCCCTCGTGCAGCCCCTTCGCCTTCATCACCTTGAACAGCAGGCTGACATAGAGCGGCACGACAGGAATAGCCGCCGAAGCCTGCGTGACGACCGCCTTGTTGACTGAAACCCAGGCGCCGCCGCCGACCTTCGAGCCCAGCAGATCATTGAGCTCATTCGCCGTCCGCGCCAGATCCTTCTTGGCCGCGCCGATCGTGCCGTCGCGGTAGATCGGCCAGGTCAGCTTCGGGCCGACGTAGGAATAGGCCAGCGTGCGGGCGCCCTCGGCCAGCAGGCCCTCTTCGAGCAGGATCTCCATCCACCAGCGCCAGTCCTCGCCGCCCATCACGCCCACGGTCTGGCGGATCTCGTCGTCGTCGGCAGGCTCAATGGAAGTCTCGGCTACCTCGCCGGTGGCCAAATTAATGGTCTTGCCGCTGTAGGACGCGCCGATCGGCTTGAGCGCGGATTGCAGGGCTTCTCCGGTCCGCGGGTTGGTCCGGCGCGGCGAGGCCAGGCTGTAGATCACCGTATCGATCGGCCCCATGGACCGCCGAATGGTCTCCACGGCTTCGCGCTTGACCTCGTCGGAGAAGGCGTCGCCGTTGACGCCCGCCGCAAACAGCCCGTCGCGGCGGGCGCGGGCGTGCAGCGCCGCCGTCTGGTAGTATCCGGCCGTGGCCGTGCGCTTGCCGGTTGGCTCTTTCTCAAAGAACACGCCGAGCGTCTTGGCGCCGAAACCCCAGGCCAGAGCGATTCTCGACGAGAGCCCGTAGCCGGTCGATGAGCCAAGAATCAGCGCGTTCTTAGGGCCGAACGCGTCTTGCGGACGCGCCGCCAGAACACTCTCGATCTGACGGTCCACCGAGCGCGCGCAACCGGCCGGATGGGCGTTGATGCAGATGAAACCGCGGACCTTTTGTTGAACCACCGTCAGCGCCATGAGATCCCCATCATGACACGACGGCGGGCCCGGATTGGGCCCTACCAGATCAGCGTTTCGCCGGGAGCCGGCTCCAGGATCTCAGTGGACAAGCCCGCCTTGCCGACAAGCTCCCGCAGCTTGGCGGGAGAGCCGGTCAACGGCGCAAAAGTGCCCCAATGCAAAGGCAGCACCTGCCGGGGCTCCAGAAACTCGCACGCCACGGCTGCCTCGCGGGGGTCCATGGTGTAGAGATCCCCGATGGGCAGCATCGCCAGCTCCGGTTGGTACAGCCGCCGGATCAAGGCCATGTCGGAGAAGACGTTTGTGTCGCCGGCATGGTAAATCGCCCGCCCGTCGGGCAACGTGATCACGAAGCCGGCCGCCTCGCCCCCATAGATGATCTGATCGCCGTCCTGGATCATCGTCGAATGCTGGGCGTGGGTCATGGTGATGCGGCAGCCGGCCGCCTCCACCGAGCCGCCCTTGTTCATGCCGGTGACGCCCTCAACGCCCTTGGAGCCCAGCCAGGTCGCCAGCTCAAAGATCGCGAAGATCCGCGGGCCGTGCTTCTTGGCAAGGTCGGCCGTCTGGCCGATGTGGTCGAAGTGCCCGTGCGTGAGCAGCACCACATCGACACGTTCGATCTGGTGGCCTTGGGGATACTTGGGGTTCTCCAGCCACGGGTCGATCAAGATGACCTGCCCGTCGGAGAGCTTAACCTCGACCGTGGAATGCCCGAGCCAAGTGATGGCGACTGACATGGCTTGCACCTCTTTGCATGGACTACGCGGAACGGTTGACGCGGCGCGGAGAGCCGTTTCTGTTGGCGCCGGCCGGCCGGCTGGTCGGCGACGAGCGCGCCCGCGGGCGCAACACTTGCGCGATAGCGCTGATGAGCTGTCGGACCTCGTTCGGCCCTTTGGCGACCAACGCATCGGCGCCGGTCTCCGTCTCGGTGAGCCCCAGCGAGGCCACGAAGCCTGACAAGATGATGGCGCGCGTACGCGAGCTCCTCTCCCGCAACCGCGCGATCAGCTCGGGTCCTCCGAGATCCGCCAGACGAAAATCCGTCACGACAAGATCGAACGGTCCCTGTTCGAACTGCGCCACGGCCTGCCGGGCGTCCTCCGCCGTCTCCACTACGTAACCCAAGTCCTCCAGCGCGGCGCGGCGCACGACATGCCCGTGCCGATTCGTATCGACGAGTAAAATACGCAATGATTGCATGATGATTTTGAATTAAAGCGGACCGATCGGACCGCCCTCATAAGGGATGAGCGTATCAACGCATCCGGCGGCGTGTCAACGCCGCCGGAAACCGTTCCAAGAACAGCAGATACAGGCCCACGACATCAATTCAAAGCCTGTTTGCAGCGGTTCCGACACGGAAACGCGCCCCGGCGGGGCGCGCTTAAACAATCGGGCTCCGAGATGGTCTACTCCACCTCAGTCGGCGCCACATAGCCTTCCTTGTGGATGATTTGGTATTTAATGCGCTTTCCTTTATTGCCAGTAATGCGAAGATCGTTGTTTGTATTCGGATCCACTAAGCGCACATCAATTTTTCGAAACGCTCCGTCGCGCTGCGTATTGGTGGGCTGGTAGAGCGCCACGTACTGATTGCGCAGGACGTAGTTGAGCGCGCGAAAGATATTGGGAAACTCGCCGTAGAACCGGGGGAAGAAACTCAAACCGCCGGTTTCGGAAGCGAAAGTCCGCATCTGGTTATCGGCCTGCAGGAAGTCCATGCGCTGGATCGAGCCGAGGAATCCGCGGGCGTCATACCACTCGCGCAGCGCCTGCATCAGGCCGATGGCGTGGATGGTGACGCCGGCTTCCTGAATGGTCTGGCGAGCTTCCTTGAACGTCCGGCGCGAGAAAGTGTCAACCCCGGAGGAGATCACGACGATCGATTTGCGGCCTTCGATGTCCTTCATGCGCTCGCACATCTCGGCCAAGGCGTCGAACAGGTTCGACTCCGAGTAGCCGGCGATGCGCATGCGCTGCATGGCGTCGTAGACCTGCTGTTTGTTCTGAGTGAAGTCCGAAAGGATCTCGGGCTTGAGGTCGTAGGCCACGATGGCCACCCAGTCGTCGGGCCGCAATGTTTCCACAAAGCCGTAAGAGGCTTGCAGCGTCTGGTACCAGCTCTCGCTCCAATACTGCTGGTACAGGTTGCTGAACTCAATCAGCAGGCACACGGTCATCGGCGCCTCGCTCTGGCCGATCTCGACGATCTTCTGCGGCACGCCGTCTTCGAGGATCTGGAAATTGCCGGCCGGGATGCCGGGGATGAAGACGCCGTTATTGTCGAGCACGGAGATCTCAACGGTTACAAAGTTGGTGTCCGTGCGGAAGACCGGCGTGTCATCGGGGATCGGCAAGCGGCTGCGGGTTTCGATCTTCGGCAGATCCTGCTCGGGCGGTTGCGGCTTCACATCCGGGTTGGCCTCCGGCGTTCGCGTGGACGGCCGCGGCGGCCGCTTGGGGCCTGACTGGATGGGGCCGGTATTCTGCGCGAACGCCAGATCCGGACCCAGCATGCTGGAGCCGACCCAGGCGCCCAAAACCAATACGACAAGCCAACTAAATTGATTCAATGACTTCACAGCGACACACCTCTCGTCGCGGGCTTAACCGCGAGCGTCACTTGTTTGGACCCGTCAGCCCCGTAGCAGGTTACCCTTCATACTAACCTTCCGGCGATTAGCTGACCCTGCGCGCCTTACCTTACCAGACGGCGGCGGCCGGCGCCGGATCTTGCGACACTGAAGGATTGATGGCAAATTCCGACCCGCTTACGCTTCCCGTCAACGGCCGATACAAGCGTCACATCTTGGTCTGCGCCGACCAAAGCAAGCCCAAGTGCGCCCCGCACGAGGTCTGCAACCCGGTTTGGGACTACCTCAAGAGGCGTCTGGCCGAAGAGGGTCTGGCCGCCGGGGACGGCTGCGTCTATCGCAGCAAGGTCAACTGCCTGCGGGTCTGTGAGAAGGGGCCGATCGCCGTCGTCTACCCCGAGGGCGTCTGGTACCACTCGGTGGATAAGGCGGCGGTGGACCGCATCATCGCCGAGCACCTCATCGGCGGCAAGCCGGTGGAGGATCTGGCCTTCGCCTACAACCCCTTGTCGGTCGAGCCTGAAGGAACCAATTGAAAACGCAAGCGCTTGCGCCGTACCGGGCGCTCGACTAATCTCGATCCCATGAGTGAGCTTACCCGCATCGGCGTCGCGATTGATAAGGATCTGCTGGAGAGCTTCGACGCCCTCATTGAGTCGCGGGCGTACCCCAACCGGTCCGAGGCTTTTCGCGACCTGATTCGGCGCGAGCTCAAGGAGCAGGATGTCTCCGTGCCGGGCCAGGAAGTGGTGGGCTCTCTGACACTGATCTACGACCACCATGTGCGAATGCTGAGCGATAAGCTGCTCGACATGCAGCACGACCACCACGAAGAGATCCTGTCCACCTTACACGTGCATCTGGATCACAACAACTGCCTGGAGGTGCTGCTGATCAAAGGCGCCGTGGAGCAGGTGCGGGCGATCGCCGACCGGCTGATCTCCACCAAGGGCGTGCGGCACGGCAAGCTGACCATCGCCGCCGCGACGAAGGGCTTGTAGATGATCATCGGCATCGGGATCGACTTCGAGGAAGTCGACCGCATTCACGAGGCGATCGAGCGCCACGGTCAGCGGTTTATCGAGAGGATCTTCACGCCGCGTGAAATCGCCTACGTGGAAGCGCGCGCCAATCGTTCGGAGCGCTACGCGGTGCGCTTCGCCGCCAAGGAAGCGGCGATGAAGGCCCTGGGAACGGGCTGGTCCTGCGGGGTGAGTTGGCTGGACTGCGAGGTCGTCAACGACGCCGCCGGCAGGCCGCATCTGGAGCTCCACGGCCGGGCGCGGGCGATTGCCGAGGAAAAAGGGTGCCGGTGCCGCTGGGTATCGTTATCGCACACCCGCCGGGGCGTGATTGCGCAAGTGGTATTGGAAGCGGATTGACTTGGGCCCTCAGGCCGGAGTCGGAGCTTTCACCGTTTCAGCTCCGGCCCGCGACGGAGCAGCAGCACAGGCGCCCACGCCTGCCGCCTCGCCCCCCCCCAGGTCGAGGCCCGTGGCCGATCAGTTACGGTACATGCGGCGCTTGTGTGCGGTTGGCAGGGACGTCGTCGATACGCGACGACTCGGCGCGCCTGGACAGCCGAGCCTGCGGGCTTCCCCAAAGGCCGCGGCGCCCTGGGCTAAGCCTGCTGAAGCTTGGCCCGCCCATCCGCCGTCGCGGAGGCCACGCCCGCCGCTTGCGCGGCAGTCGCCGGCGCCTGTTGGCCCAGCCGCTCGGTCTCTTTCCAGGTGAAGAGGATGCGCTGAATAACCGTCCAGTTCGACAGCACGGCGATCACCCACAGCACCGGCGCCATGCGGTGCGACAGTGCGCCGATAATCAGCAGCACAATCCGCTCGGGCCGCTCCAGAAAACCGACCTTGCACTTGGGGATCTCATTCTCCGACCGCGCCCGGGCGTAGCTGACCAGCACCGAGCCGGTCATCGCCGCCGCCGTCAGGATGATATAGCCAAAGCGATTGATCGAGGCGTAGTAGACCAGCATTCCCATCAATAGGATCAGGTCTGAGTATCGATCGATAACCGAGTCAAGAAAGCCGCCAAACCGCGTGACCCGCCCGCTGTGGCGCGCGATCGGCCCGTCCACCAAGTCAAACACCGCCGCGAAAATGATTACGATGCCGGCCTGGGTAAACTGCCCCACCGACAGCAGCCACGCCGCGGCCGCGTTGATCACCAACCCCAAGCAGGTAAACACATTGGGGTGGATGCGGGTCAGCGCCAGCGCCTTGACCAACCCGGAAAGGATCTTCCCAAAGAAGGAGCCGATAGCAGACGTAAAGGTCATCTAAGCTTCATCCGCCGCCTACTCGGCGGCCTCGGAGACCTTGTCGTGGATCGTCCGAAACTCCAGGATCTCAAATTCCTTGCGGCCGCCGGGCGTGATCACCTCGGTCGAGTCGCCGCCGACCCGGTTAATCAAGGCCCGGCCGATGGGCGAGGTGGTGGAAATTTTACCGATGGCGGCGTCGGCGTCTTCAGAAGCGACCAGTTCGTAACTGATCTCATCGCCACTGTCCGTGTCGAGCACCTTCACTGTCGAGCCCAGCCCGATCGCATCGGTCCGGATCTTCGTAAAGTCGATCATCCGCAGCGTCGAAAGCCGTTCCTTGAGCTGGCGCAATTGCGCGCTCACCAAATCCTGACGCTCCTTGGCGGCGTGATATTCGGCGTTCTCGCTCAGGTCGCCGAGCTCCCGAGCGCGCTGAATCTCGCGCGGCAGCTCATTCTTCAGCTCGTATTCGAGCTTCTTGACCTTCTCTTCGATTTTGCGAACGAATTCCGGAACCATAAAGCAACCAGTCGCGCGAACAAAAAAGCCGGCCCCGTCAACGGACCGGCGATCACCGCGGCCATGAGACCAAGAAAAGGTGGGGCGTCTTTCTTGCCCTCCGTTCGGCCCGGCCGTTTCGCTCCATTATAGAACAGGCTTTGTCAAGGCGATGTCAAGCGCGCCAAGTCGGCTGACTGGAAAGCCTTGATTCCTTGCCACTAACGCCTCAGGAACCGACCCGGCCCAGAGTCGCCGCCAGCAGGTCGTCGGCCGGGTAAGGATGCCCCACGTGCTGCCGGAAACCTTCAGCGAAAGCGACTCCGCATTGGGCGCCCAGCGCGGCCGCCCAATGCTTCATCTCCTCGATGTAGTGGTCCATGCCGTGTTGCGCGCGCAACCATTCGCGCTGGCTCTTGTGGCAGGCCAGCATATCGCCCTTCAAGCCGATGACACTGGAAATATCGAGGAAGAGGCTGTACGCGCCGGGCTCGCCAAAGATGTTCGCGCCGCTCGCCGGGGCGCCGTAGTAGAGATGTGGAATGCCCTGCGCGGCTGGTGCGGCCGGTCGCCGGCCGGTGTCAAAATTCGGCCCGGGCGCGGCAAAGCAAGCCGCCCGGACGACTTGAGAGGTCATCTCGTGGTCGAGCATGTAGTCCTGCGGCGGATGCGTGAAGACGATTGTCGGACGCACGGCCCGAAACAGCTCCACGGCGGCCTGCAGGGTCGGCTCGTCATAGAAGATGCGCAGGTCGCGGCGGTCCAGGCAGTGGTAGGTCGCCTGAATCTTCGCCGCCGCGGCGGCGCCCTCCGCCCGCCGCACTGCGGCGATCTCCGACGGTCCCTGGTCCATCGAGCCGCAGTCGCCAGGCGTCATCGAGGCGATGTGGATCTCCCAGCCGAGCTCTTGCAGGCGGATCAAGGCGCCGCCGCAGAAGATCTCGGCGTCGTCGGGGTGTGCCATTAAGGAAAGAGCGCGCATGGGGCAAGTTTTGCGCAGCCGCGCCGGCGGATGCAATCCGGCCGCAATCACGCCGGGATAGCCTTAAAGACAATGACACGCCGCAGCCTTCTCGCCCTCCTCGCCGCACCGGCCACCGCCGCGGCGCCCATCAAGCTGGAAAACCTTGACCGCCTGGAGACGATCGACATTCGCGCCGAGCTCGACCACGTCCAGGGCATCGACGTGCGCGGCGACCAACTGTGGATCAGCTCGGTTGATCGCGACGGCCGGCGCGGCCTGCTGCACCGCATCGCGCTGCCGTCGGGCGAGGCGCTCCACCAGACGGAGGTCCACAACGGTGATCGCTATCATCCCGGCGGGATCGCGCTGGACGGCGACTCTATCTGGGTTCCCGTGGCTGAATACAAACCCCGCAGCTCGGCTGACATCCAGCGTCGCAATGCTATCTCCCTGGCTCTGGAATCGACTTTCAGCGTGGACGACCACATCGGCTGCATCGCCGCGGCGGGCGACCGGCTGATCGGCGGCAACTGGGACAGCGAGCTCTTTTACCAATGGGACCGCCGGGGACGCGAGATCTCCAGGAAATCCCGGCGGACCGAGACCCATTATCAGGACCTCAAGCTCAGCGACGGGCTGCTGGTCGCCTCCGGCAACCTGGGGCGGGGCGAGGGCGCCATCGACTGGCTATCGCCGCTGACGCTGACGTTGCGTCGCCGGATACTGGCCGGCCAAACCGACCGAGGCGTCCGCTTCACCAACGAGGGGATGGCCGTCCGCGACGGCAAGCTGTACCTGCTGCCGGAAGACGGCCCCAGCCGGTTATTCGTTTTTCGGCTGCCCTCGGGGTGGTAGAACGGCTTCAACAAGGCTAAAGGCGCTTCACGGCTTAGGCAGCTCGTCGCGGACACAGCGCACGCCCGCCCAGGGATTGACCGCGGCCGGGTGAAAGCGGTCGCGTTCGCTGGAGCGCAGAGCGCGCGGCGGATTGTCCCAGGCTCCGCCGCGCAACACCTTGTCGGTTCCGCGAGCCGGGCCCTTGGGGTCCTTCGCCGGTCCGCCCTCGTAGGCGTCCGGCGCGTACCAGTCGGCCGTCCATTCCCACAGGTTGCCCG
>CAYOPA010000202.1:0-9202 GCA_964405625.1 uncultured Bryobacterales bacterium | reverse complement strand
CCAGTCCCTCGTTCAGGCCGCCGCCGCCTGATCCAGATGTGGAAACTCCAGGGCCTCGACCTGGGGGTCGAGGCGGCAGGCGTGGGCGCCTGCGCCACGCGTCCGCCCAAGACCGCACGATTTCAGGGCTTCAACTGGTTTTGGGCGGCCTTCCGGCCGCCCCTACGCTTTTTCCCATCACTCCTGTTGCCAGTAGTCCCGCCATCGCCAGCAGCGACAGAATCGTCAGACCGCCGCCGAGGCGGTTCTCGTACGGCGTGCGGAAGCGCACCCGCACCGTCGAGCGCCCCGGCGGGACCTCGATCAGCGTTTGGCCCAGGATGTCGCGGCGAACCGGGACCCGCTCGTCGTCGACGGTCGCTCGCCAAGCCCGGTCGTGGCTGATCTGCGCCAGCAGCAGCTCGTCCGGACCAACCGTCGCGGTGATCTCGAAGTTTGAGGGACCCTGCCAGACCAGATCGGCCCGCGAGTCCGGACCTTCCTCGATAGCCCGGACGTAGGTCGCCAGGACTTCGAGGTCCTCGCCCTCCATCGGCCGCAGGGCCTCGATGTCCGCTTTGCGGACGACCCGCACCAGGTCCGGGAAGCGACGCGGCACGCGGTAAATCCGCTCGCCCGCCGCGTTGTCAAAAATCTTGGGCAGCACGCCTTCGAACTTCTCCGGAAAGTCGAAGTTTCGATAGACCTGCTCGGAGCGGTCGTCATGAATGACGATGGCGTCCACGCCGAAGGCCTGCATCCACAGCACGCCGCTCTCCGGATACTCGGACATTCTTAAGTTCCAGTACTGCGTGACCGTCTCTTGATTGAGCCTGCCTTGGTCGGAGCCGCCATTGATCTGCGGCAGGTCGCGCCAGACGTTGTACCAGAAGCGCAACGAGCCGTCGACGTACAGCCGCGAACCCGGCAGATTCTCGGCGATCCACTCCGTCATCCGGTACTCGATGCGCTGCTCGGGGTTGGGGTCTTGAGCGTAGATACGCCAGGCGTTGCGAGGATAGGGAGCCAACAACAGGACCGCCGTCATCGCCGCCACGGTCGCCGGCCCGCTCCATTTTGACGCAACCAAACCGGGCGCCAAACGCCGCGCACCCCGCCGCGCCAGCTCCAGCGTCAGCAACGTAAACGCCAGATCGAGCTCGGGGACGAGCCGTCCCACCGAGCTCAGGATGTTCATATCAAACCAGTAGGTTGCCAACACCAGCGTTCCAATTGCCGCCGCTCCGCCCGCAACGAACACGGCGTAGGACCGCTCCGGCCGCCCCCACCCCAACCGCGCCGAGGCGCCAAGAAAGGCCGCGGCCACGATCGCGCCCGCCGCCAAATCGCCCGGCTTGGTGGTCGCGCCCACGCTCGCGAGGTTCTCTAACGTCACCCGAAAATAGGAGGGAACCAGCCAAACGGCCGTCAACCCGTAGGCCAATGCTCCGATCCCCGCCGCCCACATCAACAGACGTTTCGAGGGCCGGGCCAGCCACAGGCTCCAGACCAGCAGCGTGTAGAAAATGACCAGCGACACCGAGCCATAAAAGTTGTTGGAGACCACCAGCGCGCATAGCAAAGCGGCCGCCGCCACGCCGGCCCGGCTCCACTTCTCCAGCGCCCAATACGAGGCAGCCAGCGCCAACGGAATCAACGACAGCGAGCTGATGTGCGGCCCTTCGCCCCACTGCACCAGAACGTTCAGCCGCTGCGGCGCGTAGTACCTGCCCGCCGCGTCGACGCAGATTTCCTGGATCATCAGAAACGCCGGTGACGCCAATGCCGTCGCCACGGCGGCCGCCCAGGCCATCCAGCGCGACTTGCTCCATATCCGGACCAGGGCGTAAACACCGACAATGCCGACGGTATAGAGAAGAGCGGTAAACAAATGATAAGCCTGGGCGACCGGAATACCCAGCAACATGCTCAGCGCGGCTGTTCCGTAGGGCAACGCCGGCGGATAGATATAGTCAAACCGCGTGCCGCCGTACCATAGCGGCTGCCAGGATGGATGCGGCCAGTTTTCGATCAGAAATCGGGCGTGGGCGATGAACGTGGAGTCGATCGCCCCCCAGTTGTCGTAGTAGACGGCTGTGAACATCGGCAGGATCAGCAGCGCCGTGAGCGCCGCAATCACAATGCCGTCCAGCGCGGCCTGTCGGCGCGGGCTCAACGCGCGGCCGCCTCCTTGCCATAACGGCTCGCCAAGCTGTCAAATTGCCGATGCTTCGCCCAACCCTTGCGGTGAGCGATGTAGCGCACCAGCAGCCACAGGATCGACAACCCGTAGCGCGAGCTTTGCAGGAACGACGCCGACGACGCCTCTGGAAAATACCGCGTCGGCACGGGGGTTTCGTGAATCCGTAGACCCACGTTGACCATCTGGGCGATGATTTCCTGATCGAAGATGAAGTTGTCGGAGTTGGTCTCCAGGTTCACCGCCTCCAGAGCCTCGCGGCTGAACGCCCTGTACCCGGTGTGATACTCCGCCAAATCAAGCCCAAAGGTCCAGTTCTCCAGCTTGGTCAAGAAACGGTTGGAGATATATTTCCACCACGGCATGCCCTGCCGCATGGGATCGCCGCCAAGCAGGCGCGAGCCAAGCACCACGTCGGCCTCGCCCTGCTCGATCGGCCGGATCACGTCCGGCAGTAGCTTGGGGTCGTACTGATAATCGGGGTGGACCATCGCCACGATGTCGGCGCCGGCCTTGAGCGCTTCGCGGTAGCAGGTCTTCTGGTTGGCCCCGTAACCGTAGTTGTGGCGGTGCACGAAGACCTCCAGCCCGAGCTCGCGGGCAATCTTGACCGTGTCGTCGCGGCTGGCGTCGTCCACCAAGATCACGCTGTCCACGGCGTCGTGCGGCAAATCCTGGTAGGTCAGGCGAAGGGTCTTGCTGGCGTTGTACGCCGGCATGACGACGATCACCTTTACGCGTGCGGGCTCAGAGGGCATTGGAGGAGGAGGTCGTCCGGGGCCGGGCCACGACCACGAACTGATATGCAAACATTGTCCTCCAAATCCGCGCCGCGACGTAATTCAGCCACTCGCCCAGCCGCGCGACGGGGTGCTCGTGCGGCAACCCCAATGCAAGGCCGACCGGAAGGGAAGTGGGCTCGACGGACTCGATCTCCAGGCCGTTGCGGTTGAACAAATTGCGCCAACCGTGCCAGGAATAAAAGTGCAGGTGGGTGCGGTCAAACAGCCCGCGGTCGTGCTCGGGGAAGCGGCCCAGCAGCACGTTCAGCCGGAAGTACCAGTGCCCGCTGTTGGGCAGGGACGCGACCACCATGCCGCCCGGCTCCAGCATCCCGCGCAGCCAAGCCAACAGGCGGTCCGGCCGTCGGACGTGCTCGATCACGTCGCCGCAAACGATAAGGTGAAAGCGGCCCAGATCGGTCAAGTCGAGATCCAGATCCATCTCAATCGTGCGCACGCCGACGGGGATCTCGTCGCTGAGGGTGCCCGGCGCGGCCAGGCAGGTCACGTCAAAGCCGCGTTCCAGTAGCGCGGCGCTTAGGTACCCTTCGCCGCCGCCCACGTCCAACAACCGTTCCCCGGACTCCCCGGGGTTGAGGCGCTTGAGCAAGAGCGAGTGGCTGCTATACGCGCTCGGCTTGAGGACGTATTGCCTTGGAGCGGAAGCCGTCATGCCCATGGAACGCGGCCGAGCCCGTTACGGGTGCAACTCAGCCGCGCCCTTCTCCAGTGAGCCCAGGGTGCGGACTTCCTCCGCCGTCAACGGCCGGTCAAAAACCGAAAGCTCATCGAACAGGCCTGCGTAGCTGACCCCCAGCCGGATCGTCGCCGTCGTCATGTCCCAGGCAAAGGGCTCCGCGATGCCCTCGGCGGCGCCTTGCGCCTGGCCGTTGAGATAGAGCGTCGCCTTGCCCGCGCCGGCGCCGAGGTTCTCGTACACAATGGCGATGTGCGTCCAGGCGTCGGACGCGAACGGCGGCTGGTCCACCGACACCAAGCGGTTCAGGAAGACCGGGTTTTCGCCGCCGCCCTTGCCCTCCGGGTCCCAGGCCGTTTTGGCTCCAAAGACGCCCAGCCGGAACTGCCGCGGGTTGTCCTTGGTGAAGTCCACCCAGATGGCCGAGTCGTCGTAGCTGGTCGAGGTCACCTGGATCGGGTCGCAGTAGCCGGGCTCCAGATCCGTCGCAGGGTCCAAGCTCAACCAGAAGGAGACGGTCCCGCTCCAACTCGTCGGGTCGAACGCCGCGTTCTGGTCGGCCGAGTAGAACAGCGCCTTGGTGTTCTTGACCTTGAACTTCAGAGCGTTGCCCACCTTGCCGGCGTCGTAGGCAATCTCAATGTCGTCGCCCCAGTAGCCGGGGCTGCGTTGGTCGAGCTCCTTGTACGACGCCGCTGAGTAGATCCGGCGGTCGCCGCGAGCGTAGGCCGCGTCAAACCCGTCGTCGAAGGAGGCGTGGAAGGTCAGCGCCGAGCGCAACGGCGCCAGCGCGTCGACCTCGGCGGCGGCGGGCTCCGACTCGCCCGGGCCGCCCGAGCCACAGCCGAGCAGAAGCGCAAGCAAAGGCAGCATCAGTCGCATGCCGACAGTGTATACCGAGCCGCCCCGGATTGACACAGACGCAAGTGTGGTCAAATAATATGCAGTGGATCGACTAAACTTTTGAGCAGCCGCTCGGCGATCCGCCCCCTACAACGCAGCAGCCATGATCCAAGTTGAAGGCGTCACCAAAAAGTACGGCCCGCATACGGCCGTGCACAACATCAGCTTCGAAGTCGGGCGCGGCGAGATCGTGGGCTTCCTGGGGCCCAACGGCGCCGGCAAGACGACGACGATGCGCATGCTCACCGGCTTTCTGCCACCCACCGAAGGCCGTGCGATCGTCGCCGGCTTTGACGTGATGGAGCAGCCACTGGAGGTCAAGCGCCGCACCGGCTACCTCCCGGAGAATCCGCCGGTCTATCCCGAGATGGAGGTTGAGGACTACCTCGACTTCGTCGCCCGCATCAAAGGCATCAAGGGACCGGAAATCCAAACCCGCATCGACTCGGTGATGGAGCGCACGGCCATCGCCCATGTGCGCGACAAGATCATCGGCAAGCTCTCGAAAGGCTACCGTCAGCGGGTGGGGTTGGCGCAGGCGTTGATTCACTCGCCCGAGGTGCTCATCCTGGACGAGCCTACGGTCGGCCTGGACCCCAAGCAGATCATTGAGATCCGCGAGCTGGTGCGCTCACTGGCTGGCGAGCACACGATCATGCTCTCGACTCACATCTTGAGCGAGGTCGCCTCCACCTGCCACCGCATCATCATCATCAACAGGGGCCAGATCGAAGCCAGCGACACTCCGGAAAATCTGACGGCGCGGCTGCAGGGCGGCGAATCGACGCAGCTTGAGATCAGCGGCCCGCGCGAGCAGGTCGAGGCGCGGCTGGCGTCAATTCCAGGCGTTGAATCCGTCGCCTACAAGGCGGCCAACGGCGGCAGGGGCCTGTACGAAGTGGCCACGCCGCGCACGGACGACATCCGCACGGAGCTCGCCAAGGCCGTGGTCGAATCCGGTTGGGGCCTGTATGCGATGAAGTCGGTCGGGCTGTCGCTGGAGGATATCTTCTTGCAGCTCACCGCCGCCGAGGGGGCCGACGAGGCGCAGCTCGCCGCGGCCGCCGCCGAGCGGGAAGCCGCCGCGGCCGCCGCTTCGGGGCCTGAGGAGAATCAGCAATGAGCAATGTCTGGACCATCGCCCGCCGCGAGCTGACCGTTTACTTCACGTCGCCCATCGCCTACATCGTGCTGGCGATGTTCGCGGTGATGTTCGGCTGGTTCTTTGCCGCCGGTGTGGCGTTTTTCCAACAGATCAGCGCACAGGCCGCCGCCAATCCGGGCATGGCGCCGCCGATGAACGTCAACCAGTTCATCATCGAGCCGACGCTGGGCAACTTTACGGTCATCCTGCTGTTTCTGACGCCGATGATCACGATGCGTCTGTTCGCCGAGGAGCAGCGCCAGGGCACCATCGAGTTGTTGCTGACCTCGCCGATCACCGACTACGAAATCATCCTGGGCAAGTGGCTGGGGGCGGTATTGTTGTACTGCTGCATGCTGGCGATCTCGCTGGTGAGCATGTCGGTGCTCTTTCTCTACACCCGGCCGGACTGGAAGGCGCTGCTGGTGGGCTACCTGGGGATGCTGCTGATCGGAGCGGCGTTGCTGTCGCTGGGCTCGTTCTTGTCGACGCTGACCAAGAACCAGATTGTCGCTGGGGCGCTCACTTTCGGGCTGTTTCTAATGCTGTGGGTGGTGAGCTGGGCGGACCAGTTCGCTTCGGGCAACCTGGGCCAGCTTGCGAGCTATCTGTCGATGCCGCGCCACTTCGAGCAGTTCACCAAGGGGGTGATCGAGCTCAAGGACGTGACCTACTACGTCTCGGCGATCTTCCTGGGGCTGTTCTTGAGCAAGCGGTCGCTCGAATCGATCCGCTGGAAGTCGTAGCGCCGCTGGAAGTCGCAGAGCGAGGAGAACGGAAACCGCGATGAGCAATTGGATGCAATCCCGCCAGGTCCGCGAGGGGAGCTACTCCGGCGTTTACGTGTTGGTGGTGCTGGCGATACTGGTGGCCGTCAACTGGCTGGCCAACCAGTACAACAAGAGCTACGACGCCACCGACGCCAAGCTCTATAGCCTGTCGGACCAGACCATAAAGATCCTGGGCGACTTGCCCGGCGACGCCAAGATCTACTACTTCGACCGGCCGACGGAGTACGAGCGCCGCGACATGAACGGCGTCACCCCGCGCGGCAGCCTGACCCGCTACGCCAACGCCTCCTCGAAAGTCTCGGTCGAGTACATCGACCCAGAAAAGGAGCCCGCCAAGGCCGAGCTGATGAACGTGCGCACCTTCGGCACGTTGATGGTGGAGATCGCCGGGCGGCGCGAAACGGCCTCCTCGGTCAGCGAACAGGACATTACCAACGCCTTCATCAAGCTGCTCAAGGGCGAAGACAAGACCGCCTGCGTGCTAACCGGTCACGGCGAGGCCGCGGGGGACGACAGCGAGGCGCTCGGCTTCGCCGTCGCGCGGCAGGCCGTACGGGACGCCAACTATCAGTACCAGGAGATCTCGCTGCTGGAGAACCCGGAAATTCCGGCGGCGTGCTCGCTGGTCATCATTGCCGGTCCGGAGCAGGCGCTGCTGGAGCCGGAAGTTGAGATTGTCCGCAACTATGTCAACAGCGGCGGACGGCTGTTGCTGATGATTAACCACTCCAAGAGCCCTGAGCTGGTCGCGCTCGCCGCGGGCTGGGGCGTGGAGGTTCGCGACGATTTGGTGATCGACGCTTCGGGCATCGGCCGGCTCTTCGGCGGCGGACCGGTGATTCCGTTGGTGGTGAGCTATGAGCCGCACCCGATCACCGAGCCCTTCGCCGGCGGCTCTTCGCCGACGCTTTTCCCGCTGACCCGCTCCGTGGCCAAGGCCGAAAGCGTCCCCGACGGCTGGGACGTCGATGAGCTGCTCCAAACCGGCGCCGCCAGCCTGGCGACGACCGACTACGACAAGCCGGAGATCACGGCCAATCCCGGCGTGGATCGCGAAGGCCCGCTCGCGCTGGCCGTCGCGGCCACGCGCAACATCCCGGCCTCCGCGGAGGCCGAAGGAGCGGAAGCGGAAGCCGAAGCCAAGGAGGCTCGGGTCATCGTCGTGGGCACTTCGCGGTTCGCCCGCAATTCCTACCTGGGCCGGGTCGGCAACCGCGACCTGTTCGTCAACATGGTCAACTGGCTGGCTTCGGACGAGGACCTGATCTCGATCCGGCCCAAGAATCCCGCCTCCACGCCCATGGAAATGACCCAGTCGCAGATGAGCTGGATGTTCTTCGGGCTGCTGGTCGGTCTGCCGCTGGTGATCGTGGTGGCCGGCGTCCGGACGTGGTGGCTGCGTAGGTAGACGCTCATGAAGAATCCGCTTGTCATCGCTTTGGTGATCCTGGGCGTGCTCGGCGGCGCGGTCTGGTACACCAACCAAAACCCTCCCTCCGCCGATGAAGACGACGACGGCGTTGCGCTGATTGAGGTCAAGGACGATCAAGTCGCCGAGGTCGCTGTCCGCAAAAGGGGCGCCGAGCCGATCATCGTCACCCGCCCGGCGGGCGAAAGCGAATGGCGCTTCGGCGGCGGCGTGGGCTTCCCGGCCGATAACGAAGCGATCGGCCTGATGGTCACCAACCTGGCCAATCTCAGCGCCGACCGCGCGGTCAGCGAGGAAACAACGGACTGGGGACCGTATGATTTGGACGGCGACGGCGAGGTCTCGGTCGACGTGAAGTTCCGCGGCCTGGATGGCGAGGCCGCCCCGGAGCCGAAGAAGGTCATCTTCGGACGACAGAGCCCGACCGGCTCCGGCGTCTACGCGCGCTTGGAGGGCGACCCGCGCCTGTTCACGGTCTTCAACTACGTCAAGGCGACCTTTGATAAGGAAGTCTTCGACTGGCGCGACAAGAAGCTGCTGCGCGTGGAAGACGACAAGATTCAGAAGGTGACGCTGGAATTCAGCGGCCGCCGGCTCGCCTTTGGGAAGTCCGGCGAGTCGCGCTGGAGCATCGTCGAGCCCCAGCCGCTGCGGGCCGACAACTTCACCGTTGGGGACCTGACTCGCTCGTTGCGCAACGTGACCATGACCAGGGTTGTCGATGAAGGCGAGGGCTCGGAGAAGGGCTTCTCCTTCGACCGGCCGCTAGCGCGCGCTGAGATCACCGATGAAACCGGAATCCGCGAGCTTCGCCTGATCCGGGACGGCGAGCGTTACCTGGCGCGCTCCTCGGAGCTCAACGGCGTCTACGAAGTCCCGGCGACATTCGCGGAGAGCCTCGACAAAAATCTGGAAGATTTTCGCGAGAAGAAGCTGTTTGATTTTGGGTTTGCGCCACTGGCGAAGCTGACGGTGCGCGACGGCGAGACCACGGCGACGTTGGAGAAAAAGGACGACAAGTGGCTGCTGGCCTCGGAAGGCGGCCGCGAGGTGGAGTCGGAGAAGGCGCAGACGCTGATCGACGCCTTGCGGAACCTTTCCGCCACGGCTTTTCCCTCCGATGACGCCTCTACCTGGGGACGGTACGGGTTGAGCTCGGCGGAAATCGAAACCGAAGCGCTCTCCGCCGATAGCGGCGCCAAGCCCGAGACGGTCGTCATCAGCCGACTGGACGGAGAGCGCGTCCACGCCGGACGCACTGGCGAGCCAACCGTGTA
>CAYOPA010000201.1:0-9216 GCA_964405625.1 uncultured Bryobacterales bacterium | reverse complement strand
CGCCCAAGTTCATGCAGCTTATCAAGGGCTACACGGCGCGCGAAGCAAACAGAATGCTCAATCGAGCGGGCGAGCCGTTCTGGCAAGGCGAAACGTATGATCGCTGGGTCCGAGACGAGCAGGAGCGTCTCCGCATCGTGAGCTACATCCACCAGAACCCGGTCAAGGCCGGCTTGGTCGAGCGTCCGGAGCAGTACAGGTGGTCGAGCGCATGGCAGGATTCGTAGCGCGGGCTTTCCAAAAGCCCGCAGCGTCGGCTTTCCAGCCGACGTTCCGCCCCCCTCAAGCCGTCTTATGCAACGGCTTCTGCCCGATCCCCGGCTTGATCTCATGCGAAGCCGCATCAAACCGTTGTGCGTGCTGGAGCTTCTCTCGGCTGGTCGCCACCTCAATCTCCATGTCCCGCCAACTGATCTCCTGCACCCAGGTCGTCGGCGCCAGCACGTGTCCGTGCGGCCGAAACTCCTTGGTGTTCACCACCAGATACGGAACCTTCCATTCGTGGAGATCCGCCAGCAGGTCCGTGCACAGGCCGCATGGGCCGTCGCGTGTCTCAATCTGGTAGGAGGCCAGCTCCCGCACGCTGCGCAGCGATGAAGCCGCCGCGTCCTGATTGGTCGTGCAGCCGACCCGGATAAAGCCGCGGTCGCGGCGGTCGTCGGACTTGCCGTATAGCGCCTTGCACAGCGCCCGCATCTCATCGCCCACCGGCTTGACGTCGGCTTCGGCCAGGCCTTCCAGCTCAGCCTTGCTGAACTTCACCGGCATGCTGCGCGACGCCGTGTTCGGCTGCCCCAGGCAGGCCGCCGGAATCACCGCGCTCGCACCGGAGAAAATCCCCCCGGTGCGCATCAACATATACCGAACCGTCCAGGAACGGTCATCCACAAAAAAGTCCTCCACCTTGCCGATCTCTTCATCGGTGGCGCGGACATGATATCCAAACAGATGTTTCAGGCCTTGCATGGGCTCGTCTTACCTCCTCATGGAGCTGCGCCGGTCGGGCCGGCGCGCTGAGTATACCAGCGAAAGCAAGAAAAGCGGAGTGAATTTTACGACAACCGAACCTTACGCCCCTCGCGCGCGGCCCCGTAGACCCCCAGGACAATGGCGAGGGCGTGATACCCCTCTTCACCAGTGATCAGCGGCTCGGAGCCGCTCTCGACGGCCTTCGCGAAGTCCGCGAACCCGCGCTTCAAATTCTCGATCGGGATCGCCATCGGGTCCGCCGCGCCCGAATCCTCGCTGCCCGTCTGCAACGGAACGTCCTCTCCGGAGTCGCCCTCCACCTGCCAAGTCGTCAACCGATCCCCGGTGATGATCGCCGAGCCCTTGGTCCCATGAACCTCGATGCGCTCGGTGAAGCCCGGCCAGAACGCCGTGGAAGCCTGGATCACCCCGGTCGCCCCGCTCTGGTAGCCGACCAGCGCGTTGACCACGTCCTCGGCCTCCATCGTGTGCGCGGCCGCGAGCTGCCATTGCGCCTGGATCTCGGAAACGCGCCCGGCCAAGTACATCAGCACGTCCACGGTGTGGATGCCCTGGTTGATCAGGGCGCCGCCGCCTTCCACGGCCCAGGTCCCTTTGCCGGGACGATCGTAGTAGGGCTGTGGGCGGTGCCACTTGACGTAGCCGTCGGCTTGCAAAATCCTGCCCAGCCGCCCGTCGTCCATCGCTTTTTTCAGGAAGATGATGCTGTCGTCAAAGCGGTGCTGGCTGACCACGCCCAGCCGGATGTTTGCAGCCTTGGCGAGCTCGATCATCTTCCTACAGTTGTCGAGGGTCAAGTCCATCGGCTTCTGCAGCAGCACGCTTTTGCCCTTGGCGGCGCACTCCTCCACGATCTCCAAGTGCGAGTCCGGGAAGGTGCAGACATCCACGTAGCCGACATCATCCCGCGCGACCAGCTCGCGCCAGTCGGCATGAAACTCCGCGCCGTACTTTTCGGCGAAATCGCGCCCCTTGGCCTCGCCGCGGTTCGAGCAAGCGACAATCTCGAAGCCCAACTCCTGATAGCTGTCGCCATGCTTATGCGAAATCGCGCCCGTGCCAATCAATCCAACCTTCATCGGTGTTCTCCCGTCCTGTTGTGGCGTACGGCTGTGCCGTGCAGCGGAGCCTGAGGCTCCGCCAAACTAACCTAAACTACTCTTGCCCCGCCGCCCAATATCCCGCCGATACTGCGCCCCCTCAAACTCAATCTTCTCCACGCCGGCGTAAGCCGCCCGCAACGACGCCTCCAGGTCCGCCCCGCCCGCCGTCACGCCCAGCACCCGCCCGCCGGCAGTCGCCAGCCGGCCCTTCTTTAGCGCCGTACCCGCATGGAAAACCTTCGCGCCCGTCGCCTCGGCCTCGGCGATCCCAAAAATCGGCGAGCCCTTGGGGTACGATCCTGGATAGCCCGGCGCCGCCATCACGACGCATGTCGTAGCGCCGCTCCGCCAGCTCACCGCCGAGGCGTCCAGCGAGCGCCGCGCCGCCGAGGCCATCAGCTCGCCAAAGTCGCCGTCCAGCCGATACAGTAGCGGCTGCGTCTCCGGGTCGCCCAGCCGAACGTTAAACTCCAGCGTTTTTGGCCCGTCGGCGGTCATCATCAACCCGCAGTAGAGAAAGCCGCGAAACACCGCCCCCTCGGCCTTCATACCCGCCAGCGTCGGGTGGATGATCTCGTCGAGAATCCGCCGTCGTGAGGCCTCGTCCAGGATGGAGTCATCGCAATAGGCGCCCATGCCGCCGGTATTGGGGCCGTGGTCGCCGTCGAAGGCCGCTTTGTGGTCTTGCGTCGGCCGCAGCTCGAAGATGCGGTCGCCGTCGGTCAGCACGATAAAGCTGACCTCGCGGCCGTGCAGAAACTCCTCGACCAGGATCCGCCGCCCGGCGTCGCCGACCGCTTCGCCGGACAGTAGCCGCCGTCCGGCGTCCAGGCCCGCTTCGAGGTCGTGAGTCAGGATCACGCCTTTGCCGGCCGCCAGCCCGTCGGCCTTGAGCGCCACCGACGGGCCGATCCTTTCCAGCGCCGCCCGCAGCTCGTCTTCGCTTTCGACCGTCGCCGAGCGCGCCGTCGGGATCGAGTACTTGAAAAAGAAATCCTTGGCGAAGACCTTGCTGCCTTCCAGCCGCGCCGCCGCCCGCGACGGTCCGACCACGGCGAGCCCCCGCGCCTCAAAGGCGTCCACGACGCCCGCGGTCAAGGGCGCTTCCGGCCCGACGACCGTGAAATCGACGCCCAGCGTCTCGGCCAGCGAAGCGAGCTCTTCGGGCTGGCTCAGGTCGGCCGGGATGCAGGAGAGCTCCATGGCCATGCCCGCATTGCCGGGCGCCGCGTAGACGCGCTCAATCGAAGGAGACCGCGGCAGCCGCCACGCAAGAGCATGTTCGCGCCCGCCGGCGCCAAGTACAAGGGCTTTCATAGGGCGAATGCCCATGCTACTACGACGACCCTGAAGCGCGGGCTTTGGCGAAGCCCGCTGCGTCGGCTTTCGAGCCGACGTTCTTGGACGTTTACAAGCTCCCGTAGAATAAAGAAGATACGCAATGCGCTCCGTCACCGAAAAGTTCGACGTGGTAATCGTCGGCGCCGGCCACGCCGGCTGCGAAGCCGCCGTCGCCTCCGCGCGCCTCGGCCTGCGCACCGCCCTAGCCACGCTCAACCTCGATCTGATCGCCCAAATGTCGTGCAACCCGGCCGTCGGGGGCATCGCCAAGGGCCATCTGGTGCGCGAGATTGACGCTCTGGGCGGCGTCATGGGCCTGGTGGCGGACTCCGTCGGCATCCAGTTCCGCCTGCTCAACACCCGCCGCGGCCCCGCCGTTTGGTCGCCGCGCGCGCAGTGCGACAAGAAGCTCTACCGCGCCGAAATGCGCCGCCGCCTGGAGCAGGAGCCCAATCTGACCATCAAGCAGGCCGAAGTCGTCGATTTCGTCTTGGACGAAACCGGCCCCGAGCCCGTTCTGCGCGGCCTTCAGCTGATCGACGGCCGCCGGATCGAGTGCAAGGCGGCGGTGGTCACCACCGGCACCTTCTTGAACGGCCTGATCCATATCGGCGAGACCACCTACCCCGCCGGCCGTAGTGGTGAGCCGCCCTCCAAGCTTCTCGGCGAGCGGCTGCGGCAGCTCGGCTTCCGCTGCTCGCGCCTCAAGACCGGCACCCCGCCGCGCCTGGACGGCCGCACCATCGACTGGCAGCGGTTTGAAGCCCAACCCGGCGACGCCGAGCCAACGCCGTTCTCCTTCCGCACCACCAAGATCGAGCGCGAGCAGATCCAGTGCCACATCGGCTATACCAACGCCGAAACCCACAAGATCTTGCGGGAGAACATCACTCGTTCCCCGCTCTATAGTGGTCAGATTGAAGGTGTTGGGCCGCGCTATTGCCCTTCGATCGAAGACAAGATCGTCAGGTTCGCCGACAAGGACCGCCACCAGATCTTTCTGGAGCCTGAAGGCCTGGATACCAACGAGGTTTACGTCAACGGCCTCTCCACCAGCATGCCCATTGACGTGCAGGCGGCCATGATCGCCTCCATTCCAGGCCTGGAGCACGCCGAGATGATCCGGCCGGGTTACGCCATCGAGTACGACTCGGTCGATGCCACGGAGTTGGACCATTCGCTCGAAACCAAGCGCATCCGGGGCCTCTTCCTCGCCGGGCAGATCAACGGCACCACCGGCTACGAGGAGGCCGCTGCCCAGGGCCTGATCGGCGGTCTCAACGCCGGCCTCCAGGTGCAGGGGCGCGAGCCGCTGCGGTTGGAGCGCAGCGAGGCCTACATCGGCATCTTGATCGACGACCTGGTGACGAAGGGCACGGACGAACCCTACCGCATGTTCACCTCGCGTGCCGAATTCCGCCTGCACCTGCGCATCGACAACGCCGACCAGCGCCTGACGCCGCGCGCCCGTGCGCTCGGCACGATTCCCGACGCCGATTGGGACGCCTTCGAGGCGCGGCGCCGCGACCGCGAGACCGTGCAGCGCTTCCTGCAGGCCCATCGGCCCGACCCCAACAACCCGTTGGCGGCCCAGCTTTTTCAGACCATGGGCGGCGTGCCGGAGCAGCGGCTCACGCTGGCGGGCTACCTGCGTCGGCCGGAGGTCGAGATCGGCTGTGTGGAAGAGCTGATCCGGACGGAAACCGGCGTCAATCTCTCCCGCCCGGCCTGGAAGGCGGTCGAAACCGAGGTCAAGTACGCGGGCTACCTGGAGCAGCAGCATCGCCACGTCGCCCGGCTGGCCAAGGCCGAGCGCCGGCGCATCCCGTCCGACTTCGCCTACGGCGGGTTGCCGGGCCTGTCGCGCGAGATCGTGGAGAAGATGCAGCGCGTGCGGCCGGAAACGCTCGGCCAGGCCGGACGCATCCCCGGCGTCACCCCGGCTGCGATCTCGATCCTCAACATGCACCTGGAGACGGCGGCTCGTGCCCGCCGCTGATCCCGCGGCGCGGTTTGCCGCCGAGCTGGCCCGCCAAACCGATGCCTTGGGCGTCGAGGTCAGCCCCGAGACCGCCCGCCGCATGGGCTCCCACTACGATCTGTTGTTGCGCTGGAACCGTCGGGTGAACCTGACGCGCGTCGTCGAGCCCGAGGAGGCGGCGATGCGGCATTTTGCCGAGTCGCTGGTCTTCCTGAAGGTCGATGCGGGCGCCTGGACGAACGCGGTGGATGTCGGCTCCGGGGCCGGTTTCCCGGGGCTGGCGCTGGCCGCCGCGTTGCCGGAGAAGGAGATCACGCTGCTGGAGCCGGTCGGGAAGAAGGCGGTCTTCTTGCGCGAGGTTTCGCGGGATTGGGGCAACGTGACCGTCCGGGATCTGCGGGTGGAGCAGTTTGACGGGCAGGCCGACTGGGTCTGGATGCGAGCGGTGAACCCGGCGCAGGTGCTGGGCGATTTGGCGCGCGTGGGCCGGAACGCGGCGTTGTGGGTGGGTCCGGACGGCGTGTCGGAGGCCCGTAAGAGCCGCGCGTGGGCCTGGGAGCCGGAGCGCGCGCTCCCCGGGGGCTCGCACCGCAGCCTACTGATCGGCCGGAGTTTGGCGCCCCGGTAAGCGGGCGGACAGGAATGTCCGCCCCTACTGGAGCGTCGTTCCGGTAGCGACGGACATTCCTGTCCGTCGACTCGCCCGCAACATCCCCGATGTTTCACGTGAAACATCGACGACAGCCACTTATCGCATTCAACACATCTCTTCATCCTATGTTTCACGTGAAACATCCCTAGTCCCTCTCCCCCTGTGCTACATTGAGGCTCTTCGTCACCGCCGGAGGCCGTCTTGGGCCGTATCATCGCTATCGCCAACCAGAAAGGCGGCGTCGGTAAAACGACCACCGCCATCAACCTGTCCGCCTCCCTGGCGGCGGCTGACTGCCGCGTCCTCGTCGTGGATTGCGACCCCCAAGCCAACTCCTCCTCGGGCCTTGGCTTTCCTCAGGACGCCGAACGCCCCGGCGTCTACGATCTCCTCATGGGCGGCGTGGCCCCCGACCTGATCCTGGAAACCGGCTTCTCTTCGCTCGACATCATCCCCGCGAGCCGTCATCTCGCCGGCGCCAACGTCGAGCTCGTCAGCGCCGACAACCGCGAAAGCCGCCTCAAAACGCAGCTCGACGGTCTGCGCGACCGCTACGACTTCGTCATCCTCGACTGTCCGCCCGCACTCGACCTGCTCACGCTCAACGCCCTCACCGCCGCCGACTCCGTGCTCATCCCCATCCAGTGCGAATACTTTGCGCTCGAAGGCATCTCGGCGCTGATGGACACCGTGGACGCGATCAAGGCCGGCCTCAACCCCAATTTGACCCTCGAAGGCGTGTTGCTCACCATGTATGACGAGCGCACCACCCTGGCCCGGCAGGTCGAAGCCGATTTGCGCGACTTTTTCCAAGGCGATGTCTTCAAAACCGTCATCCCGCGCAACATCCGCCTGGCTGAAGCGCCCAGTCACGGCAAACCGGTGATGCAGTATGACCTACGCTCCAAGGGCGCGGAAAGCTATTTGAACCTGGCCCGCGAGGTGCTGGCCCGAAATGGCGCCCGCGCCGCCGCCCAACCCGGCGCGAACTAAACCTCCACCCCACGCAACGAGAACGTGCGATGAAGAACAGCCCATCCAATCCGCCGGCCTCCCGCAAAGCCCTCGGACGCGGTCTCGGCGCGCTTTTGACGGCCAAGAAGCAGCCGTCGCCGCCCGTCGACCCCATCGCCGCCGAGGCCGAGGGCGCCGTGATCCGCAGCATCCCGCTGCGGCTCATCGACGCCAACCCGGACCAGCCGCGCCAAACCTTCTCCGAGCGCTCCATCGAAGAGCTCGCGCAATCGATCCGCACCGACGGCGTCATCCAGCCGGTCCTCGTGCGACCCAAAGGCGAGCGCTATCTGCTGATCGCCGGTGAGCGAAGAATGCGCGCCGGCGCCGTGGCCGGGCTCGCCGAGATCCCCGCGATCGTCCGTGACATCCCCGACGACCGAGTCCTGGAGATCGCCCTCATCGAAAACATCCAGCGCGAGGACCTCAACCCGCTGGAGGTGGCGCAAGCCCTCCAGCGCATGGCCAACGAATTTCAGCTTAGCCATGAGGAGCTAGCCCAACGCACCGGCAAAAGCCGCGTCACCATCACCAACCAGCTCCGCCTGCTCCGCCTACCCGCCGAAGTGCGGCAAATGATCGCCACGAACGAGTTGCTGTCCGGCCACGCGCGCGCACTGCTCACGCTCGACGACGAGGTGCAGCAACTCGAAATCGCCAAGCAGATCCAGGCCAAGGGTCTGTCGGTGCGCCAAGTGGAGGAGCTGGTGCGCAGGCGGCTGGAACCGGTCCCGCCCCCGCCGCCCCCGCCGGAGATCGATCCCAATGTATCGGCCGCGGTCGAGGTGCTGGAGCAGGCGATCGGCGCCCGCGTCCGCTTGATCCGACGCGGCAAGCGCAGCGGTCGCATTGAGATTGAATGGAGCTCGGAGGAAGAGCTCGACCGGATCTACTCGTTGTTGACCAACGCCCCGGCCTGAATCCGCTCGACCATCGCCGAGGCCCGCGCCCGCGCCAAGTGCAAGATGCGCTGCTGCTCCACAATCTGGAGGAGCACGGGTAGCACCAGACTCGGCGCCACCACCCGGTCGCGGTCAAAGGACGATTGCAGCCGTAGCAGCGCGTCGTTCACGCCCAGCCGGTCAAATTGCAGCGCCCGGTCCAGGTCGATGCGATGGCGGGCCGTTTCTCCCACCTTCAGGAACCAAGCCACAATCTCTTGTGCCTCGGCGTTCTCGGTATACGTGAACTTGAGCTCGCTGACTTGCCCGTCGTCCGCGGTCAGGCGCAAAACCTTGTCGCCGGTAAAGGCCACTTTGCGCTTGCTGCTAACTGGTTTGGCGAAGCGGTCCATCGCTTCCGTCCGCTCCCACAGCATCCGCACGGTCGCCTCGTCCACCGCGAACTCCAGCGGCTCCTCGGCCGTCGCCTCGCGGTAGTCCGCCGAGCCGTCTGAACGTACCGTCACGTCAAAATAGGCCGGTTCGCTGCCTGGAAACGCGCGCGAGAAGTAAAGCTCCTCGGCCCACGCGCCCACGGCGGCCATCGCAACACAAACGGCCAGCAGGACGAATCGTCTCATCAGCGCTTCAAATCCCCCTGCCCTTCATTCTGGCTGCTGTCACGCTCCGCGTCACGTCACAAATGGCGGCGGCCAGAGCGTCAGACGCATCAAAGGGCGAGATCGGTTCCTTCAGGCTTAGTAACGAGGCGACCATCATCTGCACCTGGCGCTTGTCGGCGCGGCCGTAGCCGACCACGCAGCCCTTGATCTCCAGCGGCGAATACTCGCCCACCGGCAGGCCCTTCTCGGCGGCGGCCAGCAGCACCACGCCGCGCACATGCGCCAGTAGCAGCGAGCTGCGCGGGTTGACGGCGGCAAACACCGTCTCCACCGCAACGCGATCAGGGCCGTGCTGCTCCAGCACGGCCCTGATGCCTTCATAGATCTTCAGCACCCGCTCGGCCAACGGCTGCTTGGCGCTGGTGCGAATCGAACCATACGTTTCCAGACCATGCCGCCGCCCGTCGCTGGAGATTACGCCGTATCCGGTGCAATCCGCTCCGCAATCGACGCCGAGAACACGCATTCTGTGACTATTCCCGACCCGCCAGGTAAACCTGGGCGGCTCCATCAGCGCCAATGAACCGCCCGGCTTCAGCCGGCGGGCGCCGCCCAAACCTACGCTGACAAT
>CAYOPA010000200.1:4867-9220 GCA_964405625.1 uncultured Bryobacterales bacterium | reverse complement strand
GTTTCTGGGCGACGAATCCGGCCACGTGCGCGCCCTACGGGGCGAGCGGCTGGAATGGCCCGAGCCCGACCCGGTGACGGGCCAGCGGCCGTTCAAGTTTTCGCCCATTCCAGGGTCGCAGTTCGAAGTCCCGGCGGACTTGGTGCTGTTGGCGATGGGGTTCGCGCATCCGGTCCAGGAAGGATTCCTCAACGACCTGGGCGTGGCGTACGATCAGCGCGGCAACGTCAAGGCCGGCTACGGCGAGCACCGCACGTCGGTGGAGAGCGTCTTTGTGGCGGGCGACGCCCGGCGGGGACAGTCGCTGGTGGTGTGGGCGATCGCCGAGGGACGCAAGGCCGCCCGCGCCGTGGATCTGCACCTGATGGGCCACAGCGACCTGCCGGCGCAGTAAGTCCCGGTGCAGTAAGTCCCGGTGCAGTAAGTCATCGAGTAGGGCCGGACATTCTTGTCCGTCGGCGGACTATTCCGGAATACCCCTGACACCCAACACTCAGTGGTGGATTCTCTCGCCAGCCGCCGCGGCCTCGTGTTAACCTTCGGTTTGATCCCCGAAAACAAAACCCGCAACGTTGCGATCATCGCCCACGTTGATCACGGCAAGACGACTTTGGTCGACGCGATGCTTCGCCAGAGCGGCATTTTCCGCGACAACGAGCAAGTGGCCGATCGCGTGATGGACTCCGGCGACCTGGAGCGCGAGCGCGGCATCACGATTCTTTCCAAGATTACCGGCGTGCGCTTCGGCGACGCCAAGATCAATATTGTCGACACCCCCGGCCACTCCGATTTCGGCGGCGAGGTCGAGCGCGCGCTCACCATGGTCGACGGCGTCATGCTGCTGGTTGACGCCAGCGAAGGCCCGCTGCCCCAAACGCGCTACGTCCTGACCAAGGCGCTCGAGCAACGCCTGCCCCAGATCATCGTTATCAACAAGATTGACCGGCAAGACGCTCGCGTCGAGGAAGTCCTCAACGAGATCTACGATCTGTTTATCGACCTCGACGCCGAGGAGTCTCAGCTCGACTTCCCCGTCTTTTACGCCATCGCGCGCGATGGCATCGCCAAGCGCTCACTCGACGACGACTCCCAAGACTTGCGACCGCTGTTCGAGGCGATCGTCGAGCATCTGCCGCCGCCCGCAGGTAACCCTGACGCTCCGCTCCAACTCCAGGTGGCCAACCTGGACTATTCCGACTACCTCGGGCGCCTCGCCATCGGCAGGGTTTTCCAGGGCGCGCTCAAGCTCAACGACCAAGTCTCCATCTCGAAGCTGGACGGGTCCATCCAGAAAACGAAGATCACCAAGATGTATTCGTTCGAGGGCCTGAAGCGAGTCGAGGAGACCATCGCCAAGCCCGGCGACCTGCTGGCCATCGCCGGCGTGGAAGGCATCACGATCGGCGAGACCGTCACCGACGCCGAGAACCCGTCGCCGCGCAAGGCGATTCAGATCGACGAGCCGACCATCGCGATGACGTTCTGCGTGAACACGTCGCCGTTCGCCGGCAAGGAAGGCAAGTACGTCACCTCCCGCAACCTGCGCGAGAGGCTCGACCGTGAGTTGCTCACCAACGTCTCCATCCGCGTGGAGGACACCGACTCGCCCGATTCCTTCCGCGTGATGGGCCGCGGCGAGCTCCAGCTCGCGATCCTGATTGAGACGATGCGGCGCGAGAGCTACGAGCTGATGGTGGGCAAGCCCGAGATCCTGACGCGCAAAATTGACGGCGTGCTGCACGAGCCGCTGGAGCACCTTACGGTGGATTGCCCCGAAGATTTCATGGGAGTGGTGATGGAGCAGCTTGGCTCCCGCAAGGCCAAGATGACGAAGATGATCAACCACGGCGCGGGCCGGGTGCGGATCGAGTTCGAGATTCCGTCGCGCGGGCTGATCGGCCTGCGCAGCCAGATTCTGACCGACACCAAGGGCACGGCGATCCTGAACTCGCTGTTCGCCGGCTACATCGAGTGGCAGGGCGACATTCCGCAGCGGCCGACGGGCGCCTTGATCTCCGACCGCGACGGCAAGACCACCGGCTACGCCATCTTCAACTTGCAGGAGCGCGGCGAGATGTTCGTGCGGCCCGCCACCAGTGTCTACGAAGGCATGATCGTGGGCGAGAACGCCCGCTCCAACGACCTCAACGTCAACATCGTCAAGGAAAAGAAGCTGACGAACATGCGCGCCTCGGGCTCGGAGGACGGGATTCGGCTGGTGCCGCCCCGGCTGTTGAACCTGGAGCAGGCGATCGAGTTCATCAACGACGATGAGTTCGTGGAAGTGACCCCGGAAAGCATCCGCTTGCGCAAGAAGGAGCTGCGCTCCAGCTTCCGCAAGGGATAGGCGGCGGTCCGGCTACCGCCGTGGCTGGAATGTCTCCCGTCCGCCGCGACCCGAATCGCGGGAGGCCTCCCACGTGATCCGTCCGTGGTAGCGAGCCTCCCCGCCCTTGGGGTCCGACACGCCGACCACCAAGGCCCAGTTGTTGCGCCGGAACGGCCCTTCGGCAATCCACATCGAACCGCGCCCGTCGCGCTTCTCTAGCCGTAGCCCTAGGCGGAAGCTGTACTATCACCGGCCGGCGTATCTGCTCGGCAGCGACCTGGTCAGCTCGCCCAAGCGGTTGTTGCGGATCTACTTCGACCGCTGACGGATCGAAGTCAACCACCGTGAGGGGAAGGACACTTTGGGCGTGAGACAGGCGCGGTTGTGGAACGCGACGTCGGTTCCCAAACAGCCGGTCTTGGCGGCGTACGGCGCTCTGCTACTGGCTTCACTGATCGCCTTCGGTCCCGAGCGCGGCCAAGCCTACGTTGCGCCGCCGAAGTGGCGCCGCAACGCCAAGCGCCCTTCCTGTTTGGACCTGATGACCTTGCCGCGCCAAGAAATCGCCCAACACCCCCCTTCGTTCGACGATTTTGATATCCAAATCGACGGGAATTCTCTTGTGCGGGCCGCCGCCTGATCCTAATGCGGAAACTCCAGACGCGAGGCTTTGCCTCGCGAAGTTAGTTGTCGGGCCACAGGCCCGACTGCACGGCGCAGCCGTGCGCCACGGTTCAGGCGATCATTTTACGGACGATCTCGCCGCCCACGTCGGTCAGGCGGAAATCGCGGCCCATGTGGCGGTAAGTCAGCTTGGTGTGGTCGAAGCCCATTTGGTGCAACAGGGTCGCTTGCAGGTCGTGTACGTGCACCTTTTCGCTTTCGATTCTCAGTGCGAGCTCGTCGGTGGATCCGATGGTCTGGCCGCCCTTGATTCCTCCTCCGGCCGCCCACATGGTGAAGCCGTTGGGGTGATGGTCGCGGCCGACGCTGTCCATGTCCTCGGGGCGGCGGATGTCCGCCAGAGCGGTGCGGCCGAATTCCCCGCCCCACACCACCAGCGTCTCGTCGAGCAGGCCGCGCTGCTTCAGATCCTTAATCAGCGCCGCCGACGGCTGGTCGGTGATGTCGCAGTTTTTCTTCAGATCCTTCTTGAGGTTCTGGTGCTGGTCCCAGCTCGCGTGCGCCAGCATCACGAAGCGCACGCCGCGCTCCACCATGCGGCGCGCCAGCAGGCAGTTCACCGCGTAGGGGTGAGCCGGCTCGGTGTCCACGCCGTAGCTGTCGAGGATGTGTTGCGGCTCGTCAGAGAAATCCAGCAGCTCCGGCGCCGCTGACTGCATACGGAAGGCCAGCTCGTAGCTCTGGATGCGCGAGGCGATTTCCAGATCGCCCGTCTTGGCCATCCGTTCTTCGTTGAGGTCCCGGATGGCGTCCAGGCTCATCCGCTGGAGCTTTTGGTCGACGCCGTCTGGATTAGACAGATACAGAATTGGGTCGCCCGAGGAGCGGAACGGCACGCCCGCGTAGGTGGACGGCAAAAAGCCCGACGACCAGTTCGAGGCGCCGCCCGAAGTCCCCCGCCCCGAGCTGAGCACCACGAAACCGGGCAGGTTTTGCGACTCCGAGCCCAACCCGTAGTTCAGCCACGCGCCGATCGTCGGCCGGCCCATCAGCGGGCTGCCCGTCATCAGCAGCGACTGGCCCGGGTGGTGGTTGAAAGCCTCGGAGAACATTGACCGGATCAGGCACATCTCGTCCGCGATTCCCTGCGTGTGGGGCAGCAGATCGGAGATATCCATGCCGCTCTGTCCGCACTTGCGGAAATTGACCTGGGAGGCCAGCACCTGCGCGTTCTTCTTGATGAAGGCGAGTTGGAGGTCCTTGGTCAGCTCCGTCGGCAGCGGTTGGCCGTGATATTTTTCCAGCACCGGCTTGGGATCGAACAGATCCATCTGGCTCGGCGCTCCTTCCTGGAACAGGAAGATCATGTTCTTCGCCTTGGGCGCGAAGTGGGGGGCCTT